>CAKZNC010000170.1 GCA_937129385.1 uncultured Bacteroidota bacterium | reverse complement strand
TAATCAGTTAGAATCCAAAGATTAACCACGATCACGAACAAAGGTTCGTGTTAAAACTGTTAATTGAACGCAGGAGGTCTCAAACAAGGATATTAATATTCCTCTCTTGCAAACGACCGTTCAACATTAAAATCAACTCCAGCATGAAAACCTTTTGAATCAATTTCCAAAATTTTCATTTTCCTTAATTTTCAGAAAATTACTTCTAACAGGCACGAGTAGACCAATCAAAAGGTTGCAATTAAAGCGTCAGGAATACAGTGGATAAGCAAATGCCCCGGGAACCCATATAGAAATTATACTTACTGACATGCGGCAATAATTGACAATCCCCACATATTTTAATACCTTAACCCGTAAACAGTAGGACTCATGACTGAGATAGAAAAGCTTGACAGGATAGCGATCAACGTTCAGTCTCATAAGCTGCTGAAAATACTGCTTGACGAAAATCCTCAGCTCGAGGAGATATTGCGAAGTTCAAAGAATGAGACTGAGGTAGTCTATAGAATCAGAAACTGGATCGAGCATTCCCTGAAGGACCGTAAAAACACATTCCAATTCTATCATGCGTAAACCTCCTCACGGGACCTTTTGAAACTACAGATGAAATGACAAAACTTGCTTTATGAAGACCTATATTTATATTTCTGGATTTCTCTCTGCCTTCTTTTTTGCAGGCTGGATCGTTGCAATGCTAATGGGTTTACCTGCCCACCTTGTAATGTTGCTTGCAGGTGCCATCATACTTTTCCTTGTCTATCTCCCCCTGGTAATAAGGAAAAGAAGAGAGCACCTGGACCGAATGGAGGAGATCATCAATAATTACAAATCGGGGGAAAGCCAGGAGGAAAATAACCCCACTGGTAAAAATAGTCAGACCAAAGGATGGAGCATGAACGATTCTCCTTTCAGGGAAAGAAGATCAGGAGCCACATGGAGCGGTGGCAATATCCATGCTGCAAATGTTACCCGCGGAACCAGGAGATCAGGGAAAAAACGATGACTGAGTCCGTGATTTAATCACCTGGCAAAGGACCTCAGCAAGATCATTCCTTTTGCCCAGTGATAAAATTTATATTGCTCCCGGATCATTTCCGCTTACCAGGTTCAGTGCCTCACTTCTGTATGTACGACTTACCGGTATCTCGATCTCACCCACGACAAACTGCTCACGATTATAAGCAGTCACCTTCGACTTATTGACTACAAATGACCTGTGGATGCGGATGAAATCATCCGGAAGCTGACGATGAATGGCACTGATCCGCTCCCTGGTAATGACCTTTTCACCATCTTCAAGAATGATCCGAATGTAATCAGACATGCTTTCAATATACATGATCTGTGTCAACAGTATCCGCCTGCTTTTGCGTTCCGATCTGACTGTTAATGCAGGTGAAGGTACACTCCCTTGTTCCTGGTTCCTGATCAGCTGGATAGCAACATTGGTAAACCCCGCCAGGAATACCACCAGGTACATTACGATGGGCATCCATTTATATATATCTATGATGGCAGCAAGGTTTGCAAAATCATAGTAGCTGATCACAATAAATGCCAGGAAAACAAGTAACATCTCAAGGTCCAGTGAAATGATCAGGGTATACAGAGAGTATAGCAAAAATTTCCGATATCGCTTTTTCAACAGGTAGTTTGGAATCAGAATACCTGTAAATACCCAGGAGGTCATGATCACCACGGGAATAAAAAAAGCAAGGAAATAAAAGGCGTATGTATAATTTCCCGAGATTGACCCAAACAATACCAGGAGGCCCAGGGAAATAAAAAACCAGAAAAAGATCTGAAAAATTCGATTCATGAATGAAAATTGGTGCAAAATTCCGTCATTTACAAATGTACCCTGTTTTTATCGATGAAATGCATGTTTTGAATCGGATTCGACCTTGCATTCAACCTGGTCCGACCCGTACCTTTATCACATTATTAATTTTAAAAATTTAACACTATGTTTAATTTATTCAGAATGGGTGGACCATTATTTATGGGAATCCTGACAGGCATACTATTCATCGTATTAGCAATCGCAGTTTTTAACCTTATCCTGGTCTTGAAGAAAGATTATAAAGACCTGGATGAAACAAGGAAAAGACTGCGGTACATGAAAAGCATCGGCCTTTTTGCCTTAGTAACGGGCCTACTGGGTCAGATGATCGGTCTCTATATGGCATTCAATGCAATTGAGCAGGCAATGGATGTCTCTCCTGCGATCATGGCAGGCGGATTGAAAGTTTCCATGATCGTGCCAATGTATGGCATGGTTATTTTCCTGATATCATACCTGCTCTATCTCGTGATCGATTATATCGCTTCGAGAAATAGCTAAATGGATCATCACAAAAAAAAGAGGATGCCAGTATTTTGGCATCCTCTCTCTTTTATTTAATCAGGCTGTAATTTTATTCACCAACCAGCTCATTCCCGGCGATCTGCTGATCACTCCAGTGAGGTAGTTCATGCTCTGCTGCCCAGTCAGTCGCCATACCATTGACCCCGAATTTCAGGGATTTTGCATCATAACCCATCACCTTCAGATAGGCTGCCATGAAGGCACTTGTCTGACCTGTATAACAATAGACCACTACAGTCTTGTCTGCAGGAAGTGTTTTCAGGTAGGTTGTAGTCATCAAATCTTCATTTGGTGTATACTGAATGGCACCGGGAATGTGACCGAGGTCATAATGAGCCTTTGGCCAGTAGTTAACAATATAATAATCATCCGGGTTGCTGATCACCTTATCGGCTGTAATGGCTGCTTCACTGAAACCTGCTGCCAGTACTTCAGAAACGCGGGCATCAAGGATCTCATCACCAGTCTCGAATCCTGTAGTTAAAACTGGCATCGCTCCCTCTTCTCCCTTGGCATATACTTCTGTCTCAAGCTCTGTTGCATAGGTATTCTTACTATTTGTATTTAGCGGACCGGCACACTCAGCGTTCCATGAACTCATTCCCCATTTAAGTGAATAGGCATCATACCCTTCCAGGCGAACAAGACTGGTGACAAAACCTGCAGTCTGACCAGTATAGCAGGCAATGACAATCTTATCATAGGCCGAAGCATCAATACCCTCCAGGTGGGAAAGGACATCTCCCGCTGCAACATTCACAGCTCCTTCAATGTGACCGATCGTACTGAAATCATCTGAACTCCTGATATCAATGATATAAGGATTCCCCGCAAGCATTTCAGAGTTCAGGTCTGCGGCAGTGATGTATTTAGCGATGGAAGAGACATTAATCGGACTTTCAGCAGATTCGAGGTATTCTGCAAGTACCTGGGATTCTTCAACATCCTCTGTACAAGATGAAAACAGCGAAACGGCAAATAAAGCTAAAAATAGAAATTTTAAATTTTTCATGATTGTGTTTTGTTTTATTGATAAATAAATATAATTCTTTGTCAGGTCTAATTGAACCAGCCGGCTGGGAGAGATCCGTCAACAGTGATATGTGTCGTTGCGCTTTTTTCCCACTCGAGAAGATCTGATTCAAACAGATAGAGGTTACGGTTAAATGTGCTATCCGCCTCTGTGCGGATGTGACATCTAGAGGCACAATGATCACTTCCAACATCTGTCCTGGAAGTGATTTTTAGAATATTATGTGGTGTTGTAAAATTATAGGTTGGATGCTCATCAAACTCGATATATTCATCCACGCCATATTCTTTCCAGTTATCAGGCGCTGCAAGGGTGCGGCGAACAAGTGCATATTCAAAATTCTTAGTTTCAGGGATCGGGTTCTTTGCGATTTTAAAATCCATATATGACGGAACCCTGGCACCTTCACCATGAATATGGCAACTTCCGCAATTGTTGTAATCCTGTGAATGACAAACCTGGCAATTAAAATCCCCAATATGTTTTTTATGATAGTTATTAGACTCTGCAATTGCATCATGACAGTTTTCACATTTCGGAAGCTCCGAATAAGCATACCGGTGAAGAACTGTGGAATCTCCATTTCCATGCAGCTCCATACCTGTATGACAATCCAGGCACTCGTATCCCGCTTTTGTGAGATGTACATCAGCGTCTGTACCAGCAGCCACCCCCAGGTAGGCATGTCCACCCCGGGAGGTATGACAGCTGACACAAATGCCCAACATATCGGGGTTTCTTTCAAACTGATGATTGTCTGACAATCCGCCGCCGGCAATTGGGGGCCTGTTGACATGACAATTACCACAGGTCCCATGACAGGTTGCGCAATTCGCATTGTAGCCTTCGATCTGGTGGGCCGGCAGCTGGTCAAATTCACCCGGACCGGAAAGTCCCATTCGCATCGTTACCTTTCTCTTCTGACCAGTTCCCTGGTGAAGACTGGCATCGAAATTATTGGCAATATCCGCATGACAACCCCCACAATTTTCCTGGTAATTCTCCGAGGGATGTTTGACAAAATCTCCTGAATGGGCGATCTCTTTCTCATGTGTACCATTGTTTCCCCCATGACAGGAGGTACACCCGATGTCGTGGTATCCGCTTTTAAAACTCTTATATCCACTGTCTTCCTTGTCCATGAAGACCCGTTCATAAGGCTCATAGTGAGGAGCCTCACCTCCACAACCTCCTACAGGGGCAACAGAATCAGGCGTGTACACCTCACGCAGGTATGCCAGGTCGGTATGACACCCTTCACACGATGCTACATCACTGTAGTCCGGAACTTTGTACTGAGTGCAAGCTGCACCTGAAACTACAATAATTACAAGTAGGATAATAAACCGCGATATATTGCTAAACCTGACGCCCATTCTATCTTTTTTAGTGTTTTTCAAATAACAGAAAATCAACAATGCAATTAAGTTGATTTCGGAGAATCTATGACGATGAACAGTGCTGTTTCATACCACGAAAGCAGATGATATGCCTCATCTTCAATCCTGATCCAAATCAGTTTTTTTCGTGATTCTTTCCTATATTTGTATTCTGAACAAATTACAAGATGGGGACGGCAAAACAGTTTTCTGGATGTACGATCAGCTCACATGATTGCAAATGCTTTGATACCCTTAGCAGCCAGGAGCGAAAATTGGTTGATGACAATTCTGTGATCATCGAATACAATAAGGGGGAAATTCTTTGCAAGCAGGGTGCATTTGTTTCACAGATCATGTACATGGAAAAAGGTCTTGCCAAAGTCTACCTTGACAATGGGACAAATTCCCTGCTGTTAAGAATAATTCCAGATGGCACCTTTATCGGCCTATCAGCAATTTCTGAAGAATACTCCACCTTCCCCTATTCTGCAAAGGTATACGTAGATTCGGTCATCCGCCAGATTGACGTGAATGTCTTCCGCCAGCTGATCAACAGCAACAAAAAATTTGCCAGGGAGATTATCAATATACTCAGTGCAAACAGTGTACAGATCTACGGCAGGTTTTTCTGCCTGACATACAAACAGGCATACGGAAGACTTGCCGATATAATTTTATGCCTGTCGGAGAGGGTTTTCAAACAACAAAAATTTAGTCTTCCACTTACAAGAAAGGAGATCGCTGAGCTTTCAGGAATGAGTCCGGAAACCGTTGTCAGGATGCTGAAAAAATTCAATGAAGATGGCCTGATCAGCATGTCGGGAAAATACCTGGAGGTTGTTGATGTGGAGGCTCTGCAAAGGATCAGTGAAACAGGCTGATCTTATTTCACCCTGAAGCTCCCGATCCCGTTAATGATCTCACCCATCTTGCTGATCCCTTCCACGATGACCAGGTAATTGTTTCTGAAATCCGAAGTGAAGAATTCCAGATCACATGCACCATCCGTAAATTGTGCGTAAGGCTCCCAATGCAATGTGGGCCGGTAGTCGGGTGCACTTCCATCCAGGTCTTCCCAGGAATACGCTGGCGTATAAAATTTCCTGGGTACCTGGAATCCGTCAATGATCATGGTCGTCCTTCCCCGGACATATCTTGTAAAATCAGTGTCGATCTTACCCATTTTTGTGTAGATCGCAATGATCCCATCACCACCCCTTGATCCGAATGCCGCCATTTGTGCACCGCTGTAAAAAAGGTCAATCCGACTGATGTCTCCCATTGGGATGGTTCCAATATCAACCAGGTCATTCACCACTCCATCGAGTAGTATGGTTGGAGGCAAACCACCCCTGATAGAGATCGTATTACCGTCAACCATTACACCTGGGACCTTTCCTTCAAGGTAATCGTAAATATTCATGTAGGCCTGGTCATCTTCCGTAATTTCAAACCTGCGCTGCGGAGTTCCGTAGGTTCGTTGTGCCTCTTCCGTAAGATCAAGTACCGCTTCCCGTTCACTGGTGACAACCTCGACCTCCTCAAGCCAGTAGGTGCCCGATTCAATTGCATATCTCCTTTCAGCCTCCATCCTTGAAAAATTTTCACTGAAGTATGAAGCAGGGATCCCTGTATTTGCCACCACACTCTCAAGCTCAGATGGATTGGTAAAAAGCTCCGGCTGATAGATTTTATCAACCAATATCTCAGTGCGATCGGCTCCCGCTGGTGTCTTTGCCTGCAGGATCACTTGTGAGGAATCAAGCAGGAACAACCTGTCAAACCTGAACTGCCCATCTTCATTGGTCGTGGTCTCTTTAAAGATCATTCCCTTTGAAAAAGGACCCAGTATGACCTGACTGTCTTCAATGGGCTTGTCCCTGAAAAGCCTTTTCACGCGACCCTCAAGTTGCAGACCAACATCTTCCCATCCTGCCAGGTCTTCGGGCTCGCGGCTGATCACCTCAGGCCAGTAATAACTCCTCCACCCCTGCACCATCATCAACAGGTCGAGCTTTTCAGAAGAGGTAATTTGATCATCATCAACAAAATATGCGGCCGAGGATTCGATTGGCCCCTTCAGCTCTGAGTCAAGCAGCAGGTGACTCCGGATGTTGCCCTGGTACCCCTCCCCTTCAAGGTAATCAGCATTTACCACTGCTACTGAAACCCCTCCGGTCAGACTGTCCCCTGGCTCCAGCACGGCTCTCATAGATAAGTTCACCTTGCTCCTTGATTGATACTCCTGCTCTGAAAGCTGAATAGTGAGCAAAGGCGGTCGCTCAACATCAATAAAAACCAGGCGCTCTGACTGGATCAAACCCGACGCATCCTTCAATGTAATGATTGAAATACCCATTGGAAAGCGCTCTTTGGAAATCTCAATTTCAGTCGAAAAGCTGTTCATCTGAAACGACTCCTCAAATAGCATCGTACCTTTATGACTGGCCACCAGTTGCACCTTTTCATTCCGATACTGGCTGTAATTCCTTGACACACCTATAATGACCTTTGCAGGTTCTGTTTTGCATGTCAATACCAGGCCATCCGAAAGAATATCCTGAAATTCATTGGTATAAGATGGGTATCCGTTAATAATTGCAAAGTACTTCCTGCCCGGCTCCGGCATCAGGGAAAACTTTCCCATTCCCATAAAGCGCGTTCTGAATGGAGTAATGGTGTCTCCAAGATCATTAACAATCAATCCCGACACATCGATCCCCCTGCCCTTGCTGTTCATGACCTTGAAGGCAATATTATTAGAAGCATTGACAACCAGGTTCCCCCCTTCCGGGTAAAACCCGGCATCGATTGCCAATGAATCTGTAATGGTATCGTTTACGCGCTCTGCAGGTCGCTTGTTTGTGATCCATATCCTTTTATGAAACAGGCTCTCTTCACCGAAGCCCTTCAGGTATTTCGTATATGCTCTGACAGTATAGGGTCCCTCAGCCATTCTCCCGGGCAGCCTGAAATCACCGTTTGCCACCCCGTTATACACAAGTATTAATCGGCTGAAAACAACCAATCCGCTGTCATTGACAAGTTGTACATATGCATTTTTATAACCATCCAACAAACGATGATTGATCCCACTGACCAGGTAGATCTTGAACCAGATATCTTCTCCGGGAGCATACACCTCACGGTCTATATGAAGATAGATTTTCTCATACACAGCCTGGCTGACAAGCTTGCCATCCTGATCATTGTCTTGTGAAAATGATGACTGAAAGACGGAGAGTGAGAAAAGTAACGCGAAAATCCATTTCATACCATACATGTAAAATTTTCATACGATGTGGACCGTAGAGGTATGTATAACAGATTTATGGACTGAATGGTTGAAATCCGGTTTAACTCTTTTTGTATTGGATCATCATGCCCAGGCAACCGAGAAATTCCATCTTCTCCTCCTCGGTCATCGACTCCGCCTTGATCTCTACCAGAATTTTTATACGTTGTGTGAAGTCAACATTCATCGTGATCACCTGTCTGAATTCATCCTCTGAATTGTCATACAAGACGTCCTCCGTTTCTGCATCTATCAACTGGATGTGAATGGGTTCAAAATACTCAGATGTACAGAAGCTGAGATTATATTCACGGCTGGAGTAAAAGACGAGGTTGTAGATCAACTGGTCACCCACTCCGATGATATTGCTTCTCGATTGTCCGTCATATTTAAAACGCGGTCCCGGGTTGGCGTTGCATTCAGCATACAAATGAAATTTTCGGCAACTTTTACGCTGTGCCTCAAGAACCGGGGTAAACAATATGATGCTCAATATGATGATAATGATTCTTTTCATAATTCAATACTTTCAGTTTGTTTCAACGATCTTTTGCCTGATGGCAATGGCACTCTCTTTTACATCCTTGAAATTATTTTCACTCAATGGTTGAGCCTTTTTCTTCGAGAGATTGATTACACCGGGTTCAGTCACCTTTGCGGTGGTCTTTTCTTCGGCAATCTCACTATAGATCTTCGACAGCTCATCGATATATCTGAGCACCGCCTGGACATCTTCATTGTCCGATTCAGACTCTGCCTGGTTCATCAGGTTTTCCATGGGGTATTTCAGCTCTCTGATCTGCTGAATTACCGGATGTCCCTCCTCGTATGTTTCGAGTGAATTAACGGCCAGGTACATGGATTCAATATAGGCACCGAAAGAGATCACGGCGACAGTATGCTCCTGCCCCGAATTTTCGAGGAAATCGACCATATTGTAGAAAACATCATTGCTCAGGGAGACGAGTGAATCCCTGATACCGATATTGTTTTTGGCCCTCTTTATCAGTGACTCAAATGCTGTACTGGAGATGTTCAACTCACCTCCCAGATCCTGGATGGCATCGAGATATTCAACAGCTTCTGTGGTTCTGTAAAAAAGCGCTGTATAAGCAATATCGGCAAGATATACACCCATATTCAATGCTTTGTCCTGTTGGGTCAGATAACTGTCTGCCTGGTCAGGATCATGAAGAAATTCCGGGAGATAGGGAATCTCTGCTTCATAGAACCTTTCCAGTACGTCACCAGGGGATGGGAACAGGTATATAAAAGATTTAGTGACCTCGATATCAGACAACTTTGTACTATCGTTGTACTGGAATCCGTCGGTCTTTTTTTTGCTCTGATTGCTGTTGCAACCATTCAAATAGAATAGTGATGCAAGAACAATCATTCCTACGCTTAATTTTTCCATAGTATTTAATTTTCAATCATTGTTAATGCTGGTTTAGCTAGATCCTCATTGCGGCATTCCTGCCTCCGTGCTTTTTTCGTACTCCATATAATAGTTTTCCCAACCAATTGTTTGCCAATGCAATATACAAAATCATTGTCATGAACCATATCATCATGGCATTGAAAATGACCGTATTGATCACTTTGTTACCAACGATCTTTTGAGAAGAGAAGAATTGGGCCCTGCCGGTTTTCGAAACAGGAACCTGGAAAATGGGGGTGTCTTTTCGTACCAGTTTTCCTTTGAATTCCACGATCTTATCCAACTCATTGCTGTTAAGCACGAGTTCGGCGATTGCTTCATTATGGTAGTTCCGCTTCATCTGCACAAGTGCACCTGCACCGCCATATTTCGCGTAACAGGAATTGATCATTCTGTCCTTTTCTACGTGAATGCTATCCAGCCTGGTAATCAGAAATTTCCGCCATTGTTCCAGGTAGTCCGCCATAATCCTGATGTCCTCCTGGGTTGGCTCAATGGTTTGAAGCTGATCAGGCATCTGCATTTGCCTGGGAAAACTGTTTCTCAGTAACTGAAGAATTTTCTTCTGTCTCCCGGATTGTTCATGCTCAATCGATTTTGAGAGGTCTTCAATCCTGTTCTGCAACTCCGGTATCAGGAAGTTGATGTTATAAAGTGTATTTGACTGACGTTTGTCAATCTCGAAAAAATTCTTCTCATAGGCATTATTCTGGAACTGGTTGACGACCAGTGCCTCATAGGCCCACCTGGAAGCCATGATATTCCCGGCCAGGGGAACGTTTTCAATTCCGGCAACTTTGGGATGCAACTTATCGAAGCTGACAATCACACCTGACAGGAGGATCAGCGGAACCAGTATAAATGGAATGATGATATAAATGGAGATAATAGATTTCAGGCTTGCGGAAATGTTCAGTCCGAGCATTACTGCAAAGCATGATGAAGAGAACAGGATCAACCAGAAATTAAAGTTTACGCCTTTGATCCCAAGAATTGAATTGCCGATAAGGACGAAAACAAACATCTGAAAAGCAGAGAGTATGAAAAGGAAACCTATTTTCGAATTCAGGTAACTGTATTTGTTTAATCCCAGGAATGCTTCCCTGTTTCTGATCTTCCGGTCCCGAATGATCTCTTCCGCCGAGATGATCATACCTATGAACAGGGAGACGATTACACTCATAAAGAGATAGGCTGGAAGATTTTCATTCAGACTGAAAACATATACCGGTTCACCCTGATCATTTCCACCAGGGTATTTTGTGAAAAATGCTACAACCAGTGCAAGCACCGGTGCAATTAAAAGGGACAATATCACAAACTGCCGGTCGGCAATTTTTGAGAAGAAGTTGCGCATACTGTAGATCACAAACTGTTTGAATCGCTTCGGAAGCTTAAGGTTCAGGGCAGGAAGACCTATTTCTTTGCGTTGCTCTGGAGATCTGTCGATATTCTCAAGGTACATGCGATACCAGTCTTCAGGCTCAAAAAGCCTTTCATTTGAATATTCCCCGAATTCATTTACCCTTTTTGATTCAATGATCTTCAGTATCTCATCGGTCTGCACAATGCCACATGTTTCACATTGAATCTCCGACGCATCGGCACGATGGGCTACATTTTTGAGATATGATACTGAACCCAGCGGGTTGCCTGAATAAACAGGAAACCCCCCTTTATCCATGATCACGATCTTGTCAAACATCTTGAAAAGATCGGATGAGGGTTGATGGATGTTGATCACAACGACCTTTCCGGCCTGCGCCTGTTCTCGCAGCAGGTTCATCACATTTTCTGAATCAGTCGACGAAAGGCCTGAGGTAGGTTCATCCACGAAAAGAATATTCGGCTCCCTGATTAGCTCCAGGGCGATATTCAGTCTTTTCCGCTGACCGCCACTGATGAGCTTATTCATTGGGTTGCCCACTTTCAGGTCCTTGATGTAAAAGAGTCCAAGGCTGCTGAGCACCTTGCCGATTCGTTTCACGATCTCTGATTCATCCAGGTCCCCAAGACACAACTTTGCATTGTAATAGAGGTTCTCAAATACTGTGAGTTCCTCGATTAAAAGATCATCCTGCGGTACAAACCCGATGATCCCCTTTTGTCGGTCGTCATCCCGGTCAAGCTTCCATCCGTTGATCTCGATGGAGCCGCTGTCGGGAACCAGTCTTCCGCTTAGAATCTTCATCAGGGTCGACTTTCCGGTACCACTGCCCCCGATCACTCCAACCATTTCGCCGGATACCAGCGAAAGATTCATTTGCCGGATTCCGTTATTTGAACCCGGATAGGTAAACCTGATATTCCGAGCATCAAATGTAATACCCGGAAATGAGCTGTCACGGTGGAAAGCCTTGACAACATCGCCATAATACAGGGATTTCTTTCCTTCTATATTGATTGACGAACCTTTGGGCAGTACATAAACATGGTTGGGAAAAATATTCCTTCCTCCAAGTTCCACCTGCTCTCTGCCTGTAGAATAAAATATGTACAGGTCGGCCTGGGTGACCTTCAGAAAAAATAATTGCCCGCTCAGATCATCCTTTTGCAGATGCCGTATTCCTGAAAACTGAACAGAAGGCAGGTTGTTCACCACAAGGACCCTGGATCTGTCGGCCACCTTATGAAAGCGCTCAGTAATAAATGTCCTGCAGTTGAAATATTCCGATTGGTTGATCTGTAGCGCATCCGAAATTGTATCCACCGCGTCATCAATGGTTTGTCTGAAATCATCTGGTGAATAGGTGTAGGATTCAAAATGCCTGGAAAACTGAATGATGCTGAAAAGAATCAGGAACCGGCTCTTCAAGGGAAGTTCCCTGTTGATCTCGTTGCATATCCTGAGTATCTTCACTGAAATTGAGGAGATCCGTTTTCGTGAGTTGCCAGTCTTCTCCGTCTTGATCTCTTCAAAATACTTGTCAAAAATAGCGATGGCCCTCTCCACCATTTTTGGACTGAATTGACCTTTCAGATAGGACTCCACAAAATTCCTGGAAAATACCGCAGTTGCATCCATGTTGATTGTTGCCAGAAGGGCAAACAATTTCATTAAGGATTGTAGCATGGATTCCGTCATACCTCGGTATCAGTTTTATTTTTGCTCCGGAAATCTTCAGTTCCTGGAAAACTGCATTGCAAAAACATTGGCTTCAGGTTTGCCTGAAAAATTAAAGTCACCCCCATGTATGCGCATGATCTCCCTCATCAGCACGATCTCTATGCTGAATTCATCTTCAGCTCCTGCAACCTCGCCATCCCGCAGTTTCATCAGGGCATCCTTTTCAGATTCCCTGTTGAATTCCCCGTCAACATTCACCTCCAGCGAAATCTTCCCGTTCTCTTCATTGAGACCAAGATTGATCCTGGATATGCTGTGAATGTGGCCAACAATATACCCCATGAGTGAAGTCAATGTCAATAATAACAGGTCGTATTCTCCCTCAACTTCCTGGTCGGAGACTGAGTCGCTGAACTCAACTGAAACCTCTTCCTGGTTGATCAGACTTCCTGTTTCAATAATGGATACTTCCAAAAGCTCCCGCAATGAAACAGGGGCCTTCTCGGGTTCAAATCCTGCATCATTGAGACGAACAAGTTGACGTGCGACCTCTGAGAAATTTTCAAGTCTTCCAACCGATACATCCAACATATACAATAGTTCTGACAGCTCTTTCGAATCGATCTTGTCCTTGATCATATGTACGGCGGTCATGATCTTATTGATCGGGGTCCTGATCTCATCAGTGATTGAACCAAGGAATTTTGTTTTCGACCGGTCAAGTCCGACGAGCAACTCGTTCGCCCGCGCAAGTTTCTCGATCATCTCCCGGTTCCTGATCCTCAAATGCCGAACCTCCATCGAACGCTCAATGGCGTGTTTAACTTCTTCGACATTATATGGCTTATTGAAATACCCATACAGATTGCCCTTGTTAATGGCATCAACCACCGTATCATAATCGGTATAAGCTGTAATCATAAAACGCATCACATCAGGATAATCCCTGGTGACGATCTGCAGCAGCTCATTTCCGGTCATTCCCGGCATGTTCTGATCTGATACCAGTACATGTACCTCCTCTGCCTCCAGGATCTCCAGCGCCTTTTTAGCAGATTCTGCCAGCTTCACCTCAAAAAAATCGCTAAATGAAGCTTCGAAGAGCACCAAATTGGCCTGTATATCATCTACATAGAGTACTATCGACTTGGTTTTGCCAGGATCTTTCATACTTTTATTTCAATGGCTTTTTAAGGAATTTTAAATATACGTCAATAATTTCTCCTAACGCCCAATAAATCAGGATACACAAAAATTATATCCAAATACTTACGTCGTTCACAGGAATATCCTGTCATGACATCATAATTTTCCTTACTTGCATGGAGTTTGAATTTATTTTTCCGATTGAAATTGTACCTTTACTCAACTACAAACCACCAATAGCAGCTTATGATACGAATTGCATTTTTACAAATACTGTTGGTCACTCTGGTATGCTCATGCTCAAACAGCACAAACAGTCAGGGAGAGATTTCCGTCAATGATCAGATGAATAATACACGTCTTGCGCCCAATACACTTACTGAAATTGAGAAAGATGAGGGCTGGCAACTCCTTTTCGATGGAAAAACAACGGATGGATGGAGAGGTTTTAAGAGCGACCAATTCCCGGAAAAAGGATGGCATGCAACCGATGGAACGCTAATGATCGAATATTCGGGAACAGGGGAAAAGGGCTTCGCGGGAGACATTATTACCAAGCAGCAATTCACCGATTTCGACCTGAAACTCGAATGGAAGATCTCAAAGGGTGGAAACAGCGGTATTCTCTTGTATGTTACAGAGAATGACGATTACGAAGCAACCTGGCACACAGCCCACGAGATCCAGGTACTGGACGATTTCGGCTACGATGATGTTCACGATTATGTCCCCACTCTGCGCCAGGTTTCCGGCGCATTGTACGATCTGTATACCCCTGCGTCTGCAGAGGCAGGACCGGTGGGAAAATGGAACAAGGCAAGGATCAGGCTGGAGGAGGGTCACCTGCAGCACTGGCTCAACGATTCTCTCGTAACTGACGTTCAGCTCTGGACAGATGAATGGGAATCAAGGGTCGCAAAAAGCAAGTTCAATGTGTATCCCGACTTCGGTATTGCCCGGAAAGGACACATTGGACTGCAGGACCATGGCCAACAGGTATGGTATAGAAATATCCGTGTTCTGGAACTTTAATCACTCTCCTGTGTTATCTAAAAATAGATTTAATTGGATCATTAAAAACATCAAGTGATGAAAAAAATTGTAAGATTTCTGAAGTACACCCCGATTTTGCTTTTATTCACCTCATTTAGTTTGAATGCGCAGGTGGAGGAGACAAAAATGTCCCTGGTAACAAAAAACGACGGGACCGAATATGTCGGGGTGATCATCAAAGAGGATGCCAGGGAGATATTGTTAAAGACCGAAGGGATCGGCGAGATCTTCATCCCAAAGCATGAGATCAAATCCATTGAAGACCTGAGAGAAGAAGATTTTAACAGAGGAAAATATCTTGGGCAGAATATCTTTGCGACCAGGTATTTCATTACGACAAATGGTCTGCCCATGAAGAAAGGAGACAGTTATGCATTGCTCCAGATACCGGGTGCCGAATTCCAGTACGCTATCGCCGATAATTTTACCATCGGGGGCATGACCTCCTGGCTGGGGGTTCCGTTGATCGGATCAGCGAAATATGCGATCAACATCACTAAAAATTTTAACTTTGGCATCGGTGCATTGGCAGGAACGGGAAGCTGGGCTTCATGGAACTCATACGGTGTACTTCCATACGGAGTAATAACCGTGGGAGACCATAACAGGAATCTGAATGTATCAGCGGGCTACCTGCAGATAGGCATTGAAAATGAGACATTTTCCGCGCCGCTACTTTCCCTTGCGGGGCTGGTAAGGTTAAATGATAATATTGCACTTGTGGGAGATTCATTCATCTACACCAAAGAAGATTTAGTTGCTTTGATCATGCCGGGGCTGAGGTTTAGCCGTACCCCCGACAGGGCATTCCAGTTCGGCCTGGCCGGTCTTGTTGTAAATGGAGATGTAATTCCTGTCCCTGTGCCATTCCTTTACTGGTTCATAAAAATATAATTGTCCACAAATATACCTGACTGTTCATGAATATTATCGAAATTGAGGACGTGACGAAACGATTCGGTTCGGTCGTGGCTGTCAACACTCTCTCCCTTAATGTTCCTAAAGGGAGTATCTATGGATTCATCGGGCCAAATGGTTCCGGAAAAACAACCACCATTAGAATGATCATGAAGATCTTCTATCCCGATGGCGGAACGATTAAGATCAATGGAAAACCACACGACGGCCGCAGGCTGAATAATGTGGGCTATCTCCCGGAAGACAGGGGCCTTTACAAGAAAATGAAGGTACATGATGTGCTGATGTTTCACGGCGAACTCGGTGGAGGCTCAGATCTGAAAAACAAAATCGCCTATTGGCTCGATCTCCTTGACCTTTCCGATTATGCCTCGAAAAAGGTGGAAACCCTCAGTAAAGGAATGCGGCAGAAATTGCAGTTCATCGCAACGGTGATGAATGAACCTGAACTGATCATCCTGGATGAACCTTTCAGCGGACTTGACCCCGTGAATGCGGAAATTCTCAGGGAATCAATTCTCAACCTGCAGAAAAAAGGATCCACTATCATTTTCAGTACACATGACATGAGCATGGCTGAAAAAATGTGCGACAACATCTTTATGATCTATAAAGGGGAAAAGGTGCTAGATGGCACCTTGAATGAAATACAGGATCAGTATGGTGCAGACACCATGGTGGTGCAATCGACCGGCGGAGAGGCCATTCTTCAAGGAATTCAGGGGATTGAAAAAATCAATAATTTCGGAAAACTGCAGGAGATCCGGCTTCGACCGGAGGCCAATCCCCAGCAGATTATTGGAGAGATACTGAAAAAGACAGAGGTTCAGAAATTCGAGATAACCAAACCGTCGCTCAACGATATATTCATTCGCATTGCGGCACCCGAAAGAAAGGAGGTAAACCATGCGTAAAATACTGGTGCTTTTTAAGCGTGAATACCTGACCGCTGTTAAAACCAAGAGTTTTATCATCAGCCTTGTACTGGTTCCCATCATCATGGCGGGTAGTTTTATCACCTTCATGATCATGGACAACAACCAGGATACCACTGACAAAAATTTTGTGGTCATCGATCACAGCGGTATCGTGGCCGCACACCTTGAAGAACAGGCTGAATTGCGCAATGAAAATGCGATCTTTGATCCTGAAACGGGTGAAAAGGTACAGCCTGCTTACATCCTTGAATTCACAGATGCCGATATGTCCGACCCATCCGGTCAGCTTGCCGAACTGTCTGACAGGATCAGGGCCAAGGAACTGCACGCGGTGATCGAGATTGGAAAAGATGTATTGCATCCCGGCGATTCAACGGAGGAAGATTACATCAGATACTATTCAGAGACCGGGTTTATGGACAATGTGCGTGGCTGGTTTACAAATACCATCAACAACCACCTGAGGCAATTGCGTGTAGAAGAGCTGAACCTGGATCCGGAAGTGAATAGGACCCTGTTTGCATGGACGAATATTGAAGCCATGGGACTTGCCGAAATCGACAAGAAGACGGGAGAGACGAAAGAGGCGGAAAGGTCCAATGAACTTCAGTCCTTCCTCATACCCTATGCCATGGTGATCCTGATGTTCATGATGACACTGATGAGCGCTGTTCCGCTGCTGAGTTCAGTAATGGAAGAAAAATCGGAAAAAATCGCCGAAGTCCTCCTGGGCAATGTGACACCATTTGAATTCATGGCTGGCAAGGTCCTCGGAGGTGTGGGCGTTGGCCTCACTGTAGCAGCGGTATACGTCGGTGGTGCCGTGATCACTGTTTCCAGACTCGGTGTCGGAGATGTGATACCAATGGGTCTGCTACCCTGGTTTTTCGTCTACCTGCTCCTCTATATCCTGATGGTTGGATCGGGAATGGCGGCCCTTGGAGCTACCTGTAATGACAACAAGGATGTTCAGTCAATCCAGTTCCCGGCAATGCTCCCGGTCATCTTCCCGATGTTCGTGATCGTGCCGATCATCTCAAACCCGGCCGGAACATTTGCAACGACACTGGCACTGATCCCCCCATTCACCCCCACGGTCATGATGATCAGGATGGCAACACCTGTCACCATCCCTGTGTGGCAACCTATCCTGGGATTGCTTCTCGTGCTCTTATTTACTGTTTTCAGTATATGGGTGGGCGCAAGAATCTTCCGTACCGCAATACTGGTACAGGGACAAAAACCATCTATTGGCAACCTGTTTAAATACGCATTCAGGAGTTAAAGCTCCTTGATGTAAATGTTTTTAAACTGAACAAGCGCAGGGGGACTCACCCACTTGCCATCCACCTTGTTGCCATGGTGCTGTAGGGCTATTGGGCCTTCTTCAGGCAAACCGGGCAATTCAGCTTCATCCAGGACCCGCTGACCGTTCAGGTCAACCGTCAACTGGTTGCCTTCCACCTTGATCCTGAAGGTATTCCATTCACCAATATTCCTGTCGGCAATCAATGCAGGAGTTACTCCGCTCCGCACACGTGCCGGCATCGATCTGTCCATCCTGTAGCCATATACTTCACCCGAACCTACTGGCCAGCACCAGATATTCACCTGTGACTTGCTGCTCCCGCGCAGGTAGATTCCCGAATCTGTATCCGGAACCTTCATCCTGATCTCCTCCCCTTCTGCATTGCGCTTATGCGATCCGTCGGGCAGAATAATGGGAACATTGGGATTGATAAACGGCGTCTCCTTGATCCGCCAATCAACGTAAAGGATGAAATCTGTATACGATTTCTCAGACCAGAGATTTTTATCCTCAGCCTCGCTTTGGGCATCATAATCAATAACACCATCCAGGATCTGCCAGTGTCCATTATCTCCTTCGGGCACTTCCCAGTTGGTGAAATCTGCTCCATTGAAAAGCACTTCAAAACCCTCGGGGATGCCTGAAGGATTCGGACATTCCTGCGCTGTAAGTGCAATGGAAGATGCAAGGACTGACAAAAGTATGAAGGCTCTTTTCATGATTTGATAATTTTTAATGTGAGAATGTGATTAAATTTTACGACCATAAGATAAGAGAATTCTTCACCGGATGCAATTTTTGGAACAGTTCACCTGCCTTGCACCTGAAGGTAGAATACAATGGAAACCATCCCGCTTTTTTATATCTTTATGCATAAATAACAAATTATGCTTCACCTGCTCGAACATCCACTGATCACTCACAAACTTACGCAGATAAGAAGAAAAGAGACCGGCACCAAGGATTTCCGACAAGCCCTGGATGAGATCGCCGGATTGATGGCATATGAGATCAGCCGGGACCTTCCGGTCACTGAAATCGAGATTGAAACACCAGTATCCACCTGCAAGACACACGAACTTGCAAAGTACATTGTGCTGGTTCCGATCCTCCGGGCAGGACTTGGAATGGTAGACGGGATCACCCATCTGATACCAACAGCAAAGGTGGGGCACGTGGGTATGTACCGCGATCATGATACACTTGAACCCAAAGAATATTACGCCAAGCTACCTCCTTGCATTCCTGATGCCGTGGTCATGGTCCTCGACCCTATGCTTGCCACTGGTGGTAGTGCATCGGCTACCATCACCTACCTGAAAGAACAGGGCGCCGGTCAGATCCGACTGGTCTGCATTGTTGGTGCTCCGGAAGGCGTGGAGCGAATCGAGCGCGACCATCCCGATGTGGATATCTACCTTTCGGCACTGGATGAGAGGCTGAACGAGGTGGGGTATATTGTACCCGGACTGGGTGATGCGGGGGACAGGCTTTTCGGAACAAAATAAAGCGCACTGCGTTAACCTGACATCAACATCTAATTCATATGATCATGAGGTATCCATCCTTTGCATTCCTTATTTTCCTTGGTGTCCTGTTCACAGCATGCAACAAGCCCCCGGAAAAACCAAGGGTGATCATTACTACTGATATCCAGGTTTGTTGCGGAGATCCTGACGACATACAAAGCCTGTGTCATGTGCTGTGGTACGCAGACGAACTGGACATCCGGGCCATTATTCCGGAAAAATTCGGGCGGGGCGAAGAACCTGGGGGCATCACCGCTGCAGAGAGAGTTTTGGAAAATTACAGAAAAGATTACCAGGACACAACCAATAATTTCAAAGATATGGGGTTCCCGGAACCCGGCTATTTCTTCAATGAAGCACTGCAGACCAACAGGGACTCGGCCATTCAGAGGATCATCAGCGAAGCACAGGCCAAAGACAACCGTCCGCTTTATATCCTTGCCTGGGGAAACATGAATATTCTAAAAGACGCGCTGATTAAGGAACCTGAAATTGCAGAATCGATCAGGGTCTTATCCATCGGAACCAACCTGCGGGCCCCTTCAGATGGGGGTGATGGTGTGTTGCCCAACTGGAACGGACCGGGAAGGAACAGGATCTATGGTGACCCGCTCTTTGACGATCTCTGGTGGATCGAAAATGACTGGGGATACAATGGGATGTTCTACGGACTGGAATATCCTGATGAGGGCGGACGACCGGTGAAAGGACGTCCGGTTGAGATCATGAAAGAGCTGGCCGACAAAGCAGGACACCTGGGAGATCACCTGATGGAAGTGGTGTCAGAAGATCGCGTAAAATGGGCGTGGTATTTCCGGGCGGGAGATACGCCAACAGTGCTTTATATGATCGATCCGGAAAATAACTTTGATGACCCCTCATACGGATCATGGGCCGGGATTTTTCAGCAACCATTTCCCGAGACCAGGCCCAACTACTGGACCAATGTCACAGGTGAGAGTGGTTTTGATTACGCCGATCCGGTTGAATCCTGGAACAAGGCAGACTCCGCTATCAGGGAAAGTTACAGACATCTCCTGGAGGAACGGGAGGAGATGTACGGGAAACTCATCAATAAGGTGGAAAAAATTTACGGGAAGTGATCCTGGGAGGACACTCAAAAGACAGACCTTGTTTTATAACGACCTTCGCCTAGGAAATCTCCAGAACAAGTTTACCCCTGGCCCTGCCACTCTCGCTGTATGCATGTGCTTCCCGGGCATCAGAAAGCGGGTATACGCGATCCACGACAACCCGGATCTGTCCGGAGACGATGTGCGTGATCAACCATCGAAGATCTTTTTTCCTGTTTTTTACCAGGATCACCTTCAGCTGATGCGACGAAAATAGCCGTAAGAAGATTGCCTTTATGATTAAATTCACAGAGAGATTCAATTTGATCAGCATCCCCCCCTTTTTCAGGCAGTGTCGACTCTCAGGAAAAAAAGCGTTGGCCGCAGCATCAAGGATCACATCAAATGACTCTTTCCGCTTTCTGAAATCCTCACGGTTGTAATCAATAACCTCATCGGCACCGAGATCCTGCACCAATGCAGTATTTTTTTCGCTGCACACAGCCGTAACCCTGGCTCCCAGGATTTTTGCAATCTGAACCGCATAGGTACCCACTCCTCCTGATGCTCCGTTCACCAGCACCTCGTCACCTGGCTTCACCCTGTAATGCATCGTAAATGCCTGCATGGCCGTCATGCCCGCAACGGCGAGCGTTGACCCCTCGATAAACGGAAGTTCATCGGGAATGGTGATGATTTTTGATGGGTTTGCTGCAACATATTCAGCATAAGCACCCCCCTTATGACTTAATCCAGCGAAGACCCGGTCTCCCTGTTTGAAATCCTTAACCTTGCTCCCGGCAGAGACAACTGTTCCGGAGAGTTCTGATCCCGGGATCAATGGAAATTTTCTCCCCGAGAACATTTTAAGTCTTCCCTCGCGGACTTTCCAGTCAACAGGGTTTACAGAAGCTGCGGCAACCCGGATCAGCACCTCCCCCGGTCCGGGTTCAGGCACCGGCAGATCGCCGAAAATCATCTGTTCCCTGTCACCATATTCGTTGAAATATACTGCTTTCATCATGAAATAATCTCTTCTTCGTATTACAGATTTGAAAAATAGCATAAATTGCATCATTAAACGAATAATCCTTCCGATCATGAAAAAATTTGCCCGTTCAATACTGCTGATCATGCTCTTTATCCTGTTGGGAGCTCCCAGCATCTATTTTGACATCATGGTACCTGCAGTTATTGATCTGCCGGGTGATATTGAGACCCTTGCGATCATTGATCGCAGCCACTCGGAAAATGAAGTGGTCAACGTACTTGAAAAGGGTCTGCTGTCGACCATCACCGGTAACCAGGACCGTCTTTCGAAATATTGTATTGACGGGGTAAATAAGCAGGTGGGGGCAGGCCATGATTTTCAAATCGTTGTCACCGGCATTGTGGAAAAAAGAAAAGGAACCGCCCTCGATCTTCCCGCCCCGATGCAGTGGTTTGAAATCAACGAGATATGCAACCAGCACAATGCCGATGCAGTCCTGGCTCTTGAAATATTCAGCAGACAATACATCGATAATGTGGCTGAAGTGAAGGTTGGATTTCGTATATACCACCCGGGAAAAAAGATGATCATCGATGAATTTCAATACTACCACGGTATCGGAAAGGGCGGACGTTTACCTGCTGAAGATCCTGCCTCGATCATGCTCAATGCGGTGAACAGCGATGATGCCATGAAAAAAGCAAGTTACCTTGCAGGGACCCTGTATGGAAAAAGGATTGCTCCTTTCTGGATCAGGGCCGAAAGACACTACTACAAGCGCTCAAAAGGTGACCCTTGCATGAAACAGGGTGCGAGAATGATGGAGGTCAATGACTGGGATGCAGCCATCACTGCACTTCAATATGCACTGGAAAATGGCCATCGAAAAACCAGGGGACGCGCTGCTCACAACCTTGCCGTTGTGTACGAGATCACCGGTCAGCTTGACCTTGCACGTGAAACGGCTCAAATGGGCTGGGGCAAATTCGGCAACAAGAAAGCTCGTGACTATGCAGCCATCCTTCAGCAAAGGATCAACGAGATCAATATGCTCAGGATACAGGAGGAAAACTAGATCTTGATAAAGATCCTGTGCCGGTAAAGCCAGTAGCAGATATACCATAGAAACATCCACGTGATTGCACTGGTCATCATTTTCGCAAAAATTTCATCCGTCCAGCCCATCAGGAAAAAGGTGAATGGCTTGAAAACCTGGAAAACCAGGTCACTTCCGCCCACATGGGCAAACAGGTAAATGAACAACGGATTCATTCCCACGATCGCAAAAAAACGGGACCATTCCCTGTATCCCTTCACATCAATGATCCAGTAGGATAATGCAAGTGCGATCAGGCTCCACCCTCCCGATACAAGGACGAATGTACTTGTTGATATCCGCTTGATGATCGGGGTGACTGGATCCAGGAGCACACCTGCCATAACCAGGAGGATTCCCGGGACGATCATCAATACCATTTTCCTGTTTACATTCTTTTGACTGAGCAGGAGTCTTCCTGCAAGTACTCCCCAGATGGTATGTGCTGTTGTGGGGACGGCATTAAAAGATACCCAGTGACCGCCCGACAACTCCCCGGAGATCAAAAGGTCGAACCATGCTCCGAAATTTTTATCCGGTGTGAAGGGCTGATCAAATCCGGGAACACTGAATGCCCGATACAGTAACTCCGTTATCAATAGCAGGAATACAGATATCGCAGCCTGTATCCATACGCGCTGGTTCCTGATCAGGAATGCTATAAGATAGGCGACCGACAACTGTGCGAGGACATTCTGAAACCTGAATGTGATCCTTCCCGGGCCAATGCAATAAAGGGCCCAGCCAAGAACAAGCAGGATCGCTGCACGCTTGAATGCATGAACGGTCATACTTGACCGGCTGTCTCCTCTTGCCTCACGTTTTACCGAAGAGAGCGGGATAGCAACACCGACAATGAACATGAAAAATGGCTGAACCAGGTCCCAGAAACGCATTCCGTTCCAGGGATGATGATGGAATTGTGTGCCTATAAGATCCAGCCAGCTACCTTCAAATTGTGGCGCCGTCATATAGGTAAACATATGGGTAAACTCACCAATAAGAAGGAACATGGTGATTCCCCTGAAGAAATCCACTGAAAGCAGGCGGTCGTTTTTCATCGCACAACAAAGGGTTGAGTTTAGCTTTTCCAAATATAAAAGAATCCGTAGATATTTGTATGTCGGCAGTCATTGCATTCGTTTTCAGCAATTTTGTAACTTGACCATAAAAAAATGAGTGCCAATCTGACCAAAGGAAAAAAGCTGCCTGAAACAAAATCCGGTCGCCTGAAAAAGAAATTCTACTTCCGGGAGCTAGAGCGTCTTCAACTTGAACTGGTGAAACAGCATGAATGGATCAAGAGAGAGAAGCTGAAGGTAGTCGTTATATTCGAAGGAAGGGATGCCGCCGGCAAAGGAGGGGTGATCAAACGGATCACACAGCGACTGAATCCGAGGATCGCCAGGGTCGTCGCACTGGGTGTCCCCACAGAAAGGGAAAAGTCACAATGGTATTTTCAGCGATATGTGGCACACCTTCCTGCCGCTGGTGAGATGGTGCTTTTTGACCGCAGCTGGTACAACCGTGCCGGGGTGGAAAGAGTGATGGGGTTTTGCTCCGACGAGGAATACTGGGAGTTTCTTCGCAGTTGTCCGCGTTTTGAAGAGATGCTGATACAATCCGGGATCACCCTGATCAAGTACTGGTTCTCCGTAAGTGATGAAGAACAGGAGAAAAGATTCAGGTCAAGGATCAATGACCCGCTCAGAAGATGGAAATTCAGTCCGATGGACATGGAGTCCAGAACACGCTGGGTTGAATATTCACGTGCCAAAGATGAAATGTTCTCCTATACCGACACGAAAATTGCCCCATGGTACGTTGTGAATGCCGATGACAAGCGGCGTGCCCGCCTCAACTGTATCTCACACCTGCTTTCCAGGATTCCCTACAAGGAGATTGGACATCCGAAGATCGAACTGCCCCCGATCAACAAGGAGGGATATGTAAGGCCTCCGATCACCGAACAGACCTTCGTGGAGGAAATATACTGACCATCTTCCAGTTCACCAGGCTTAGCCATCTTCTATGCCCCACAATATTGATGGATGCAATTATGGAAGCATCATCCATAAAATTTTTGACCATTCCAACCCGATAATCACTATCTTCGGGATTGACTTAAATGATAAGACACAATATCTGAACCTATGAAATATCCGGAAATGATCATGCAATTGCCCGACGCCGATATCCCATTTGAAGGGGTAAAGGGAAAACTGATGCAGGGAGAACATCAGCAAACCGTGTTCTTCGAGATCGAAGCTGTTGGGGAGGTAGCGGAACATAAACACGGAGCACAATGGGGCGTGGTATTCGAAGGTGAGATGGATCTGACAATTGGAGGGGAGACAAAAACCTACGGGAAGGGAGACCACTATTTTGTTCCTTCGGGAGTGCTCCATTCTGCAGTATTTCGTCAGAAAACCTGGTTAATGGATGTGTTTGAGGACCATGACAGGTATGCTGCCAGGTAAATTTTTCGTAACTTTTTCGATCATTAATAAATCAAAACGTCATGAAAAGAATTTTGCTGGCACTTTTGTGCCTCGCTCCGGCTATTCAACCTGCAATAGCGCAGGAGGGCACCATGTTGCTCCGCGAACCAGCCATCAGCAATGATCACGTAGTATTTGTCTATGCAAATGACCTATGGATAAACAGACTTGGTGAGAATGATGCCATCCGGCTGACCTCATCATCCGGGGCGGAGAAACATCCGCATTTTTCACCCGATGGTAAATGGGTCGCATTTACAGGACAATACGAAGGGAACACAGATGTCTATATCGTACCCGTGCAAGGGGGCGAACCTAAGCGGCTTACCTGGCATCCTTCAAATGATATTGTGATCGGCTGGATGCCGGGCGGAGATGAAGTGCTCTTCGCCTCCTCGCGAGCATCGCAACCCACAAAAAGAAGCAGGATCTATAAAATAAATATAAAAGGCGGGATGCCGGAACCACTTCCTCCCAAACGAGCTGCAGACGGAGAATTGTCTTCCGATGGCAAAGTGCTGGCCTACCTGCCATTTGATGAATGGGACAGCGAATGGAGAAATTACAGGGGAGGCCAGGCGCAACCCATCTGGATCCTCAACCTGGAAGACCTGTCTTTGAAGAAGACACCGAGGACAGACAATGAAAGACACATCAAACCCGTATGGTTTGGTAAAAGGGTCTATTTTATCTCCGAAAGGGATCTCTCCGCAAATATCTGGTCCTATAACCCGGAAACGAAAGACCTGGAACAACATACTTTCCTCGGGAAATATGATGTAAAGAACCTCAACTCAGGCCCCGGGCAACTCATCTTTGAACAAGGGGGGACATTGCATCTTCTCGACCCTGAAACCAATGAGATCACCGACCTTGTGATCAATGTAAAAGGTGATTTTCACTGGGCAAGACCACGCTGGGAAAAGGTCAGCCCTTCAGATTTTTCAAATGCATCTCTTTCACCCACCGGGGTCAGGTCACTCGTGGAATACCGGGGAGATATTTTCACAATCCCGAAAGAAGATGGTAGCTGGAGAAATCTCACTTCATCCCCGGGTGTGGCAGACCGGTTTCCAACCTGGTCACCCAAAGGAGATAAAATCGCCTGGTTCAGTGATGCAAGCGGTGAATACAGATTGATGATCGGATCCCAGGACGGATTAAGTGAACCTGAGGAAATTGCGCTGCCCAATCCCACCTATTATTTCAGACCGGAATGGTCTCCCAATGGGAAATATATCGCATACACCGACACAGATTACAACCTGTGGTACGTGAATGTTGAAAATGGTGAAGCAAAGAAAGTGGATACAGAACGGTACGCACATCCCAACCGGACCATGAATCCGACCTGGTCTCCTGATAGCAGGTGGATCGCCTATTCACGACTTGGGGATAACCATTTCAAGGTGATCAGGGTGTATAATATCGAGACAGGTGAAAACCTGCAATTGACCGATGGAATGGCAGATGCCCTGGGACCTGTCTGGGATAAATCAGGAAAGTATATATATTTCCTGGGAAGCACTGATTTTGGGTTGAAGACAGGATGGCTGGATATGAGCAATTATGACGTTGACCCCACCAGGAACCTCTACCTGATCATACTTGACAGTAAAGATCCATCACCATTTCTCTGGGAAAGTGATGAGGAGGAGATCGCCGAAAAATCATCTGAAGAAAAAGAAGCCAAAGGAAAGAAAAAGAAGAAAAAGAAGAAAGATGACGAGGAGGAGGATGAAGAAAAAGGCGTTGAGGAGATCAATATCGATATTGAAAACATTTCCCGGAGGATCCTCCCGGTCGATGTGCCGGCAAGGAATTATATTTTCACCCTCGAAGGACCTGAAAACACAGTATTCTATGGTGAGGCCATTCCCAACCAACGGGGTTTTACACTACACAAATATGACCTGGAGGAGAAGGAGTCGGGTGAATTCATGACAGACCTCAATGAAGCGCGCACCTCTTTCGACAGGCAAAATATGCTGTACAGGAAAGGTTCCTCATGGGGGATCGTTCCTGCAACAGGTAAATCTGCCAAACCGGGAGACGGCACCTTGAACACCTCGGGCATAAAATACAAGGTGGTTCCAGAACTTGAATGGAAACAAATTTTCCGGGAAGGATGGCGATTTCAACGGGATTTCCTGTATGTTGAGAATGTACATGGTGCGCCATGGGATAAAATTTATGAATGGTATGCGCCACTGGCGGAACACGTCAGGCACAGGGACGACCTGAACTACCTGCTCGACATAGTTGGCGGTGAGGTGGCTGTCGGACACTCTTTTATTGGCGGCGGAGATTTTCCTGATGTGCCAAAGGTTTCCATCGGTCTGCTTGGAGCTGATTTCAATGTAGACAATAACCTTTACAGGATCAGCAGGATATATGATTCGGAATCCTGGAATCCCGGGCTAGATGCTCCGTTGGATGTACCCGGACTTGATGTGAAACAGGGAGATTACCTGGTTTCTGTAAATGGCCTGGAAGTGACGGGTGATATGAACCTGTACAGGGCATTTGAAGGCACCGCAGGAATACAGACGATTCTTGAAATAAAGGATACCCCCGATGATGAGCCCAGAAAGGTGACCGTGGTTCCTGTTGGCAATGAAGGAGGGCTAAGATATTTCAACTGGATAGAGCACAACAGGGCGCTGGTCGACGAATTATCAAATGGAAAACTTGCATATGTTTACCTGCCAAACACCGGGGGTGGAGGATTTTCTAATTTCAACCGGTACTATTTTGCACAACAGCACAAGAAAGGAGCCGTTATTGATGAAAGAAATAACGGCGGAGGATCTGCAGCTGATTACATGATCGACATCATGAACAGGAATCTGCATGGATACTTTAATTCCAATGCCGGTGACAAACGCCCCTTCACCTCTCCTATTTCGGGAATATGGGGACCCAAGGTCATGGTCATTAATGAAAGTGCAGGTTCCGGCGGAGATTACCTTCCCTACGTATTTAAAAAGATGGGCATCGGTCCCCTTGTCGGCACCAGAACCTGGGGCGGACTGGTCGGAACATGGGATACACCTCCATTTATTGACGGTGGCCGGATGATTGCACCCAGGGGAGGGTTCTATGATGTCGATGGAAACTGGGCAGTTGAAGGGATTGGTGTGGCACCTGACTACCAGGTGATACAGAAACCTTCAGAAGTGATCAGCGGAGGCGATCCCCAGCTGGAAAAAGCAGTTGAGGTGGCACTTGAGCTCTTAAAAGAGCAAGAGTTCGAGCTTCAACCCGAACCCGAAGCTCCGGTGAGATGGAAACGACCCGAATATTTTGAAATTGAAGAGTAAATAATTATACGAATGAATATCAAACCAACCAGAAAATGAAAAAACTAATGATTCTTTCAGCCGCAGTGATCCTTGTGGCAACCGCCTGTAAAACCGATTCAACAATTGAACTCTTTAACGGGGAAAACCTGGAAAACTGGACCATCGTACTTCCCGACTCCGTGGACCAGGAGTCTGTATTCCATGTTGAGGAGGGCAAACTATACGTGGGCGGGATCCCAAACGGCTATATCAGGACCAATGAACAGTATGAATCATACAAATTACACGTCGAGTGGAGATGGCTGGAAGAACCTGCTAACAGTGGCGTCCTCCTCCATGCAACCGGCAAGGATATGGTATGGCCAAATTGTATTGAGGCACAGCTGATGTCTGGAAAGGCCGGTGATTTTGTGCTTATAGGGAAAGGTGCCGGGATTACGGTAGACGGTGTGGAGTACATGGTGGAATCGGAAGAAAACCGCTTCAAAGTGATCCCCAAAAAACTAAACAGCACGGAAAATGAACCGGGTGAATGGAATAGCTACAACATCACTGTGACAGAAAACTCCATTGAGCTTATAGTAAATGGTGCTGTACAAAATAAAAGCACCAACCCTTCAAAAACTAAAGGTCATATTTGCATCCAGTCGGAAGGAGGTCCCATGGAATTCCAGAATATTACCCTGGAACCCATTGAATAGTTGACCAGGAAATCACCCAGGCAGGACGCACCTGCCAACTACCATTCAGACATGGGATTGTCTACAGTGATCTCATCTTTATAATCGGCTGTATTCATCCCTGCCTTGAATGCAAATTTTGTCATTTTCAAAAATTTGCCATAGTCGATCTTTCCCGGATCATCTGTCAGCAGATGGTAATCTGCGTGTGTTCCTGTTGAATAGAACAACACGGGAATGTCTTTCCGTGCAAAACTGATATGGTCGCTCCGGTAAAAGTAACGATCGGGATGGTCCGGTTTGTTGTAGGAATAGTTGGGGAAAAGCCCCATTTCCGCCAGGGTCTCTTCATTGATCTCCATTAGAATTTTGCTTTGCAGTGCACCGATCACCTTCACCGAATCCCGGCCAACGATGGTAAGACCACTTCTATCGCTTTCAATATCTTCCTGGGTCTTGATCCTTCCTATCATGTCCAGGTTGATCACAGCTGCAATATTTTCAATTGGTACCAGGGGATGTTCCGCAAAGTATTTTGAACCGTACAGTCCGATCTCTTCTCCGGACACCCAGAGGATGCCGATGCTCCTTCGAGGCATCTTTTTCTCCGCCCGGAAAGCTTCTGCAATTTCAAGCAATGCCACACTGCCCGAAGCGTTGTCATCCGCTCCATTAAAAACGCTGCCCTCACCATCAGTACCAACATGATCAAAATGTGCCATGAGGAGGACAAACTCATCCTTCAGTTCAGGATCGGATCCTTCAATATATCCAAATACATTTGGAACATTCATCTCCATATTCTGCATAGCCAGGTGAATCCTCATCTTCGTATCTCCCATGCTGAATGAGGCAGGTTTAAGCGAGGTATCTATCTTCTCCTGCACCTCCGCAAGCGTTGTCCGCGTATGTTTAAAAACCTTGTCTGCCACGCTCCTGTGTGCAAGCACGATTTTGGGACCGGGAATCTCCTCTTGCGGAAGTTCCTCCTCTTTCTTCATGGAAGTGGATTTTGAAAGGTAATCTGAGATGCCCGGATTCACCTCTTCAATGCTGTTGTAACCCGATTTCGGATCAAATACCAATACCACGGCTTTGGGCTGCTGCATGACAATATACTGCAACTTGTTTTGAAAATTCGACATGCCAAGCCATTTATCTCCCAGGGGTGATGTAACTCCATCCTCATTCATGGGCGCCCTGTCCATGATCAAGACAACCTTGCCTGTGATGTCCAATCCATCAAAATCATTGTAATTCATATCAGGTTCATAAATACCATATCCGGCAAACACGATCTCACCCTCAATCTCAATCTCATTTTTTACAATCGCCGGGAGCAGGAAAAACATGTTGTCATCAACGATGGCATTACCGGCCTCGTCAATTATACTGATATTGCTGTTCCCCAGGTCATAGGAGCGTTCCTGAAGCGTGTATAGCTGAAAATAATCACCGTCTTCATCAGCGGTTTCAAGATTCATCAGCTCAGCCTGCGTTGCAAGGTACCTGGCTGCAACATCAAGTCCCGCCTCCCCGGTGGATCTTCCCTCCAGCTCGTCGGAAGCCAGGAAATCCATATGTGCCCGCAGCTCATCAGTCTGAATCGATTTTAACCCCCTCTTCTGTCCTGATATTGGCAGAATGCAGCTTGAAACCGCCAACAATAATATGATCATCCGGATCCTGTCCATTTCAAAATGTATTTGATTTTTATTGTAAAAAAGAAATACAAGGTACCAAAGTTACAATTAATGGTGTGTGTTCAATATGAAAAGTTTTCTAACTTTACGCTCAAATTACCCGGGAGTAACCATTTATCCCTCTGTTTTACAATAATTTATACCTTTAAATCTTTATCGTTACTGATATGCTAGACCTGAATGTGAAAAATGTATTTGATTTCGTATCTGAAAATGAGATCTTGGAAATGCAGGAGGAAATCAGTTCCTGCAGTGAGCAATTGCTGAATGGCACGGGAGCAGGAAATGACTACCTGGGATGGGTCAGTCTTCCCGGCAGTATAAAGGAAAATTTTTTTAAGCAGATCGACAGGACTGCCGAAAGGCTCAGAAAAAAATCAAAAGTACTGGTGGTAATCGGAATCGGGGGCTCATACCTGGGTGCCAAGGCAGTCAATGATGCGCTGTCGGACAGTTTCGACATGTTCAGGAATGATCCGGAAGATCCGCTCATGATATTCGCTGGCCACCAGATCGGGGAAGATTACATGCATGAGCTGATGCAACTCCTCGACCAGGTGGATTATTCAATTGTTGTCATCTCTAAATCCGGGACAACCACCGAGCCTGCACTCGCATTCAGGTTGCTGAGGGAGCACCTTGTAAACAAAGTCGGTGCTGAAGAGGCGGTTTCAAGGATCGTTGCCATCACAGATGCAAATAAGGGAGCCCTGAGGAAACTAGCCGACCGGGAAGGATATGAAACGTATGTGATACCGGACAATGTCGGGGGAAGGTTTTCCGTGCTGACACCGGTGGGTCTCATCCCCCTTGCCATATGTGGCTTTGATATCAGGGAACTGGTAAAAGGAGCTGCAGACATGGAACAAAAAACCTCGGGCAGCGCATCACTGAAAGAAAACCCTGCCGCTTTATATGCCGCAACCAGGAATGCCCTTTACAGGAAGGGGAAAAAGATCGAGATCCTCGTCAACTATCATCCTAAACTTCATTACGTAGCCGAGTGGTGGAAACAACTCTATGGAGAATCAGAGGGCAAGGAGGGCAAAGGAATCTTTCCGGCAGCAGTAGACAACTCCTCTGACCTCCACTCAATGGGACAGTATATCCAGGAGGGCGAACGCATTTTGTTCGAGACTGTCATCTCTGTCGAAGAAACCGAACATGATATCAAGGTTCCTGAAGAAAGAGAAGATCTGGACGGACTGAATTACCTTGCTGGTAAGAAGATCGACGATGTAAATAAGATGGCTGAGCTTGGAACAGCACTGGCACATATTGACGGTGAGGTACCCAACCTGAAGATCAGCATTCCAAAGCTCAATGCCTATTACCTGGGACAATTGATGTACTTTTTTGAAATGGCGTGCGGGATCAGCGGTTATATGCTGAATGTGAATCCGTTTAACCAGCCTGGCGTGGAAGCATATAAGAAAAACATGTTCGCACTGCTTGAAAAACCCGGATTCGAGGAAGAGACCAAAAACATTAAAAAAAGAATCTGATCGAACAAAGTCCTGCAGGCAATGTTCTAAGACCGGGAATAATCCCCGGTCTTTTTTTATGATAAAATTCCTTGAAAATCTGAGTCCGACCGTCAAGGGAATTGGACTTGCATTTCTTGCCACGCTAGGCATGGCAAATGTCTATGTATTCTCAAAAGCCGCGCTGCTTGAGGTCAATTTTTTCCAGTTCCAGTTCTTCTGGTTTGCATTTGCACTGCTGTGGAATGGCATCTATATCTCTACCACCGGGTTGATAAGAAAGATCCCTGAACTGGAAAAACGATCTGTCCTCAACCTGGTTATCCTCGGAATTCTAGAGCTTAGCGCAGCAACCACCATGTTTCTCTCAATACAGCTGGCAGAGAATCCGGCAATCGTATCCTTCCTTTCCAATGCCACCCCGATATTTGTGACACTGCTGGGTATTCGGTTCCTGGGAGAAAGGTTCAACACCATTGAGGCCATCGGCATCCTGCTTACAATAGGTGGTGTAGTGATGATCACATATACGCGTGACATGACCCTTGAACAGTTTTTTGGTGATGGAAGTGGCTGGATTCTTCTCTCCTCACTTTTCCTATCTATCAGTATTGTCTTTGCAAAGAAAAATATCAAAAAACTTCATCCAAGCATCCTGACGATCAACAGGGTGGTCTACCTGTTTTTGTTCGGACTTATCTCTGTACTGATCCGTCAGGATACACTGCTTATTCCGAAAACTGCGATCTTCAATATGATTGCAGGTTCCATCCTGGGACCTTTTCTCACCGGACTGGCGATGTATTCAGCATTAAAGTTCATCGAAGCTTCCCGCACCATGATCATCCAGGCGACACGTGGATTGTTCGTGCTGATTGGTTCCATGATCTACCTCTCCATAGTGCCAACCTACCTGCAGGTATTTGGCGGGATCGTGACCATTCTGGGTGTAATCATCATGACATGGGGAAAGATCAGGAAAAGGTCGGTAAAAAGAAAGCGGGGTCCGATCGAACCCCGCTCATAACCAATCTAATTAAACCAACCAACTACCATGAAAAGTTCTTAACTGATCTTGATGGATTTCGGTCCCTGTTTGATCGATTCTTCCTTCATGGGAAGATGAATCTTCAGGATTCCATCAACATGTTCTGCCTTGATTCCCTCCTGGTCAATTCGCTCGTCAAGTACAAACCTGCGGCTGAATGAGGTGAAATTAAACTCGCGGCGTGTATAGTGCTTGTCGTTTTCCTTCTCCTCCTGTTCTTTGTTTGCTGAAACAGTGAGAATATCCTCCTCTACATTGATCTTGAAATCTTTCTTCGATAAACCTGCTGCCGCCACATCAATCCGGTAACCATCTTTTTCTTCCATGATGTTTACTGCGGGTGTTGAGGCATAATTCTTTCCGTAATACTTACTGGGAACAAGGTCGTTGAAAAAATCATCCCTGTAAACGGGGCTGTACATCTTATTATACTTTGCTATCATTTTTTTGTCCTCCAAATTTTAGTTTGACTTAATTTCTGTAATCCTATGGTCAATTCCTGTGCCGAAACATTCTAAATGTCATTATGGCATTATTTTTGAAAATAATGTGTCATTGTGTCATATTGCAAAGTGTGTTGGCTGACACGCTCTCCTCAAAACAATGTGCAAATCCAAAAGAGATACGGTGAATGAAAAATAGGTGATAAAGGCTGGTGGAGCGAATCCCGGCATCTGGAGATCCGTAAACAGCCTCATCGGGAAGATACCTTGGAGACTGAGGTAGCGATGCTGATCCCGAGTTTTGCAAGAAAGTCAATCTTGTAAGGCTTTACAATACTGAATGTAGCCAGCTCAATGACACCAAGAACCTCATCGTCCAGAACGACAGGTACGAGAATGAGAGTCGACGGGAGGTCTTCCCCCATGCCGGATCGTATGCGAATGTAGTCTTCAGGCACATCTGTAATCACAATTCGCTGTTTTTCCAGCGCGCATCTCCCCACAAGTCCTTCACCAGGCATAAAATCCTTTTTCATTTTCTTCTCACGGTCAAATGCCCAGGCCCCCAGCATGGAATACACTGTCACTCCACCGGATTCTTTTCGCACAAAAAAACCTCCGGCTTCCATTTCGGTGTATTTTACCAGTTCACGGATAAACAGGTTTGAAATTTCCTCTGTTTGCTGATCAATATCCCTGAGAAGCTCACCAAATTTTGCGAGTCCGCGGGAAGCCCAGTTCTGCTGTTCATCAAGCTTCCTTCGTTTCTCCATTTCAAGGCTTGAATCCATGATGCTCTCCCGTAGCTTTTCAATGGCAAGTCCCAGGTGATCACGTTCAGATAATGGCTGAAATTCCAATTCTGTATTTCCGCTGGCGAGTTTTTCAGCAATTCTCCTGATCTCCAGGATTCTGTTCCGGTGAGCAGAGAGTATTTCTTCGAACTGCCTGAATTCCGCGCCTGTGATCTGTTTCATTTCAATCTCGTCGTCACCATATACAAGATCCTCAAGTCTGTTTTTAAGCTGATGCAGTGGGGCATAGACTGCAAAATGCAAATAGATATTCAACCCGACCAGGAGTACAATTGCAGCTATGGAGAGTATCAGTATCTCATTCCCCATGGTATGTCGATTCACAAGTATCAGGATGAGCAATACAACGATCATCACTGATATGATCAGCCCCGGGATCAGTATGGAATATTTTCTTTTCATGGTGTGTCAACCACATAAATTTAAAATTTTTCACCGAATTTGTCCCTCGTAGCATCAGCAAGTTGATCAAGTGCTGATTTCAATACCGCCCTTGGGGTCCCGATATTCATCCGCATATATTGTGTACCGCCCTCTCCAAACCGGGGTCCGTCAACGAATCCGATCCTGGCCTCCTTTACCATAAATTTCATAAGTTCCTTGTCATCCAGCCCCAGTATGCCAAAGTTGATCCATGCAAGATAAGTAGCTTCAAGCGGTGAGACCGTGATCCCGGGAAGTATTTCAGAAAGGTATTTCTTCAGGAAATCATAGTTACCTTCCAGGTATTCAAGCAATTGGCCCAGCCACTCATCGCCCTCCCGGTACGCGGCCTCCAGGGCTGTAAAGCCAAATATGTTTCCACCTCCGACATGAATATCCTCGAGAATCTTCTCATAAACCTTTTTCAGTTTCGGGTCCTCGATCACTACTGCGGATGTATGTAGCCCGGCCAGGTTGAATGTTTTGCTTGGTGCGATGCATGTAATTGTCCTGGAAGCGATCTCCTTACCCAGGCTGGCCAGGGGTATGTGCCTGTTGCCGAACAATAAAAGGTCCGAATGAATCTCGTCGCTCAGTACGAGCACATTGTATTTGATGGCGAGGGTCGCAAGCATTTCAAGTTCCTGTTTTGTCCAGGCCCTTCCGACAGGATTGTGCGGGTGACAGAACATCATCAGCTTTACGCCCGAGCTGAACTTTTCCTCCAGGTCGGAAAAATCTATGGAATAAACTCCATTTTGGTCTACCAGTTGATTATTTACCAAGACCCTTCCATGATTCGTAATGGCATTGAAAAATGGAAAATATACCGGTGACTGGACAAGGATCTTGTCACCTGGATTGGTATACCCGAGCACGCTTAATACCAGGGCAGGCACCACTCCAGGACTGAAATCGATTTTATCGGGCTTCACCTTCCAGCCATGACGTCGTTCCAGCCATGCAGAGATGGTTTCAAAAAAGCGGGGCGGTCTTACCGTGTAACCATATACAGGGTGTTCTGCCCGGCCGACCACTGCTTCCCGTACAAATTCAGGTACTTCGAAATCCATGTCTGCCACCCACATCGGAATGATGTCATCCGATCCAAAAAGCGGTTGGAGAATATCATATTTCACAGAGTCGGTCCCCCTGCGATCGATCACCTTATCAAAATTATATTTCATTGTCATACCATCTTTTCAGGATTCATAAAATGCCTCCACACCGGGGTATCTCATAGATTCCGACGCCTTTTCGGGAGACAGCATAAAGTATTCTACTTCTGATTCAGAGCAAAGCACCTCCCTGCTGTTGTATAACTTCACCTCAATGGTGGCGGTCCTGCTGTTCGTCGCTTTCAGCCGGGCCCTTAGCTTTACAGGCCCTTCATCAAGGTACACCGGCTTTCTGAACCTTGTGGACAACCTGGATGTAACACCTCCCGTCTTTGCCTTGACAAAAACCACCCAGCTGGCAATTTCATCCATCAGGGTAGATTGGATCCCTCCGTGCAGGATATTAAAATAACCCTGGAATTGGTGGCCGGGAGTCCACGTGGAGATCACCTCGTCACCATCCTCGTAAAACTCCATCCTTAATCCATGGTGATTGCTTTCGCTGCAGCCAAAACAATGGTAGGCGGGCATTTGATCAAATGGATTATTCAGCTTTTTCATGTTTCCGTGATTTACCCAAATTTTCAAATTTAATATTTATAAATTGCGCCATTGCAAAATTATCACTGTTATTTCAATGATGGTCCGCCCAAAAAAACACCTGGGACAGCATTTCCTCACAGATCCGGCGATCGCTGCAAGGATCGTGGAGTTGCTGCCTTCGGTCAATGAAATGACGGTAATGGAAGTGGGACCAGGCACCGGTATCCTGACAGGTATAATCATGGAGAAGATCCCCGGCTCTCTCGTAGCGGTGGAAATTGACCCGGAATCGGCAAGCTACCTGGTCCAGAAATATCCCGCAATCGCAGGCAGTTTGATCAGGGAAGACTTCCTGAAACTGGGCGAGGAACACTTCAATGTGCCGGAACTGCATATCATCGGCAACTTTCCTTACAACATTTCGAGCCAGATATTTTTTAAGGTCCTCGGGCAGAGGGATCATGTAAGGTCTGTAGTGTGTATGATACAAAAGGAGGTGGCAGACAGGATCATTGCCCCGCCCGGATCCAGGACCTATGGGATTCTCTCTGTTCTGCTACAGGCCTTTTACAAGGTGGAACACGGGTTCAATGTAAAACCAGGTTCCTTTCATCCCCCTCCTAAAGTATCCTCATCTGTCATAAAACTCACCAGGAATGAGACACAGGAGCTGGACTGCAACGAAGAACTCTTTTTCCGGGTGGTGAAAACCACCTTTCAGCAACGGCGAAAAACCATCCGTAACTCCATCAAAACAATTTTACTAACTTTGGGGGACGAATCTCCGCTGCTCTCAAAAAGACCTGAGCAGCTAGGTGTTGCGGAATTTGTAACATTGACGAATTTTGTTTCATCACGAATGTGAGTCTCTAAAGTGCTTGGATCATGAAGCTGGAACTGACCCGGGAATATATCAGCGAACTGCGTGCCATCATTGAAGCAAGGGATGACAAGACAGCCCTTGCCATGATGGAGGACCTGCATCCGGCCGACATTGCAGAGATATACAGCGAACTCAGCACCGAGGAATCCAAGTACCTGTATATGGTGCTTGATCCGGAAGTCGCCTCAGATGTCCTTGTAGAGCTTGAAGAGGATGACAGGGAACGCTTTCTGAGGGCGCTGCCAGCTGAAGAGATCGCAAGTCAGTTCATCAACAACATGGACTCCGATGATGCCGCTGACGTGATCTCAGACCTTGATGATGCTGTGAAGCAGGAGGTACTGAAACACATCAAGGACGTTGAGCAGGCTGGTGATATCGTTGATCTGTTGTCCTATGATGAAGATTCTGCAGGCGGACTGATGGCCAAGGAATTGATCAAGGTCAATGAAAATTGGAGCCTGACAACCTGCTTGCGGGAGATGAGGAAACAGGCTGAAGAGGTGGACGATCTGTTCTATGTTTATGTTGTGAATGATGACAATATACTCACCGGCATCGTCTCGCTCAAGGCAATGCTGATCGCAACCGGAAGCACAATTGTGAAAGAGATCTATGAAAAAGATGTGCATTTCGTGCGGACAGATGCACCAGGTGAGGAAGTGGCACAGATCATGGAAAAATACGACCTGGTTGTGTTGCCCGTTGTTGACAGCATAGGTCGGCTACTGGGGAGAATTACCATTGATGATATCGTGGATGTGATCAGGGACGAGGCAGAAAAGGATTACCAGATGGCCTCGGGTATCTCTTCTGATGTAGAGACAACAGACTCTCCGATCCGTCTGTCCCGGGCAAGACTGCCCTGGCTGATCATCGGACTGATCGGTGGAATACTTGTCGCGGCACTGATCTCCCAGTTTGAGGGCGACATCAAGTTAAACCCCGAAATGGCATTTTTCATTCCGCTGATTGCTGCCATGGCCGGAAATGTTGGAATCCAGTCATCCGCAATCATTGTACAGGGACTTGCCAGCAACAGTCTCGGACTGGAAAGCACCTTTAAAAAACTGGTGAAGGAATTTGTTGTCGCGCTGATGAACGGCCTGATCCTTTCCATTTTGCTGCTGATCTATAACCTCGCTATGAACCAGGGCCTTGCTCTCACTTATACAGTAAGCATCTCACTGTTCGTGGTAATCATTTTTGCTGCGATTTTTGGCACGCTCATCCCATTATTACTCAACAACATGAAGCTGGATCCAGCATTGGCCACAGGTCCATTTATCACTACCACCAATGACATCATGGGGTTGTTCATCTATTTTCTTATGGGAAGGGTGCTGTACGATGTGTTCCTGGTTTAGAAGGTTGTATTGATCGCCACCACGGGATTCATCCTGGCCGCCTGCCAGGCAGGAGCAAATCCGCTTATAAGTCCTATTCCTGAAGAGATACCCATTCCAAGCAGGATATTACCGAGGGTGAGGTACATGGTGAAGTCTCCACCGGAAAGGTTGATCAGCACAACGATCAACCCGATAATAAGCAGCCCTGCGATTCCTCCGACCATGGACAGGATGATCGATTCGATCAGGAATTCCATCATAATGAAATAGTTTTTTGCCCCTATCGCCTTCTGGATCCCAATGATGTGGGTTCGCTCCTTCACAGAGACAAACATGATATTGGCAATCCCGAACCCGCCTACAATGATGGAGAACATACCGATAAACAGACCTGCAATGTTGATTACCTTGAACAGCTGGTCCAGCCTGTTGCTGATCAGGCTGGTCTTGTTCAGCGCGAAATTATCTTCATCCATGGGCTTCAGTCTGCGCGTCGACCGCAACAATGAAGTTAGCTCTGCCGAAAGATCATCAATCCCAACTCCCTCCTTTGCCTTGACCCATATCTGGGGGTTGGCACTTTCGCGCCGGATATCCACAATATTCCGCATAAAATGTATCGGTAATAGCACCAATTCATCCAGGTTATTATCGTCAAAGGTGCCTTTCCCCTCTTTCTCAGTCACTCCGATCACGGTGACCTTGAATCCACCCACTTTGATCTCCTTCCCTACTGCGTCACTACCCTCAAAGATCTCATCGGCCAGCACACTCCCAACAACTGCGATATTCCTGCCTCCCCTGATCTCAAATGGTGAAAAATATCTCCCCCTCTCAATCTCAAAAGAGCGTATCTCCTGGAAACCATCAGTGGCTCCCATGATCGTTACATCCTCAGCCCTGTTATTCCGGTAAGTCACAATTCGTGAAGTTGCTGCCACAAGACAGGCTTCTTCTGCAAGGTGTGAATTCTCCCTGATATATTCATTTTCCTCGAGCGTTACCATCGGACGGTTCAGGTATTTCCACCATGGATATTCCTGCTCACCTTCCTCTGGTGCCCACGGCCATTTCTGTATGTAGATCACATCATCTCCGAGTGATGAGACACTCTTCCTGATATTGATCTCCAGGGAATCAACTGCTGTAAAAACCGAGATGATCGCAAAGATTCCAATAGTGATTCCGAGCAGGGTCAGGGCGGACCTGAGCCTGTTCCCCCGGAATGTCTGAAACGCCATTACCAGGCTTTCCCAAAACAACCTGAAAATAATCATGATACCAATGTTAGGAACTAGAAAAAGGATTGTTAATTTTGCACCGTAAATTTATGCAAGATAAAACTTTCGTTGCAACTTTACGTAAGCTTGATCAACATGCATAATTTGAGTACATTCACAACTCCTTTATTATTAACTCGATCAATGATTAAATATTCTGTATGAGCACACCAAAAAAAATACGATCAGCGCTTATTTCAGTATTCTACAAAGACAACCTGGAAAAAATCGTAAAAAAACTCGCTGATCTGAATGTAGATATTTATTCCACCGGCGGCACCCAGCAATTTATTGAAAAACAGGGCGTAAAGGTGACCGCGGTAGAAGAACTCACCGGCTACCCCTCCATATTAGGCGGACGAGTTAAAACCCTTCATCCCAAGGTTTTTGGCGGCATTCTATCCAGGAGAGATCTGCCGGGAGATGTTGAACAATCGTCGGAATACGAGATCCCCGGCATCGACCTCGTGATCGTCGACCTCTACCCCTTTGAAGAGACCCTCTCCTCCGGGGCTTCTCATGATGACATTATTGAAAAAATTGACATCGGGGGCATATCGCTGATCAGGGCCGCTGCGAAAAATTACAATGATGTCCTGGTTGTGTCTTCAAGGAATCAATACGGTGAACTGCTTGAACTGCTTGAAAAAAAGAACGGGGAATCTTCGCTGGAAGAGAGAAAAACATTTGCAAAAGAGGCCTTCAATGTCTCATCTCACTACGACAGTCAGATCTTTGGTTTTTTTGATGAAGACAATGGCAGTGCCCTGAAGATCAGCGTTGGAGAATCTAAAAAACTAAGGTACGGGGAGAATCCTCATCAGGAGGGGACCTTCCATGGCAATTTCGAAAAAATGTTTGAACAGCTGTGGGGTAAGGAGATCTCCTACAATAACCTGCTCGATATTGATGCCGCAGTCGGACTGATCAATGACTTCAGTGATACCACCTTTGCAATTCTGAAACACAACAATGCCTGCGGCATCGCCACAAGAAATAACCTGACACAGGCTTGGAAGGACGCACTTGCCGGCGACCCGGTCTCTGCTTTCGGGGGGATCCTTGTCGCCAACAAGGTAATTGACGCGGCAACTGCCGAAGAGATGAACAAGATCTTCTTCGAAGTCTCTATCGCACCAGGGTATGACAAAGATGCACTTGAGATCCTGAAAGCTAAGAAAAACAGGATTCTCCTGATTCTTAAAGATGGCACCCTGCAGGAGAAAAACACCCGGACAGTCCTGAATGGATTTATCAGTCAGGACAGGGATGCGAAAACGGAAGAGGCAGACGAGCTCAAAGTGGTTACAAAAACAGCACCGGATAATGGCCAGACAGAGGACCTGCTATTTGCAAATAAACTGGTGAAACATACGAAATCCAATGCCATTGTCCTGGCCCGTGGAAAACAACTCCTCGCCTCAGGCGTCGGGCAGACTTCAAGGGTTGATGCACTGGAACAGGCCATTGCCAAAGCAAAACATTTTAAATTTGACCTGGAGGGCGCGGTCATGGCGTCGGATGCCTTTTTCCCCTTTCCCGACTGTGTTGAAATCGCAGATAAGGCAGGGATCACTTCGGTGATCCAGCCAGGAGGATCAGTAAGAGACCAGGATTCGATAGACTATTGTGATGCACATGGTATGAGCATGGTCACCACGGGATACAGACATTTTAAACATTAATTACAATCAGATAAATGGGATTTTTTTCATTTCAGCAGGAACTGGCGATTGACCTTGGAACAGCCAATACGATCATTATCCATAATGACAAGGTGGTGGTAAATGAACCATCCATTGTGGCAATTGATCAACATACAGGGAAATTGATCGCCATCGGGGAGAAGGCACGGCAGATGCACGGCAAGACCCATGAGAATATCAAAACAATTCGTCCGCTCAGGGATGGCGTGATCGCCGACTTTCATGCGGCAGAGCAGATGATCAGGGGGATGATCAAAATGATCAACCAGCGCAAAAAACTCTTTACACCCTCACTGAAAATGGTGGTGTGTATACCATCAGGCAGTACTGAGGTTGAGCGAAGAGCAGTCAGGGACTCCTCCGAGCACGCAGGCGGAAGGGATGTATATATGATCTACGAACCCATGGCTGCAGCCATCGGAATCGGCCTCGACGTGGAAGCACCTGAAGGATGTATGGTAGTGGATATCGGAGGCGGAACAAGTGAGATCGCCGTGATCGCACTTGGTGGCATCGTCTGCAATCAATCCATCAGGATTGCCGGGGATGGATTTACTGGTGATATCCAGACTTATATGCGGCACCAGCACAACATCAAGATCGGAGAGCGAACCGCTGAGGAGATCAAGATCAACGTAGGAAGTGCCCTGCCGGAACTTACAGATCCGCCTTCTGATTTCAATGTACGCGGTCCCAACCTGATGACGGCAATGCCTATTGAGATACCGATCTCTTACCAGGAGATTGCACACTGCCTGGATAAATCACTATCCAAAATTGAAACTGCGATCCTTTCTGTACTTGAACAAACACCTCCGGAACTGTATGCAGATATCGTGTCAAAAGGCATTTATCTTGCAGGTGGAGGAGCCCTGCTAAGAGGACTCGATAAAAGATTCAGCGATAAAATCTCCATCCCCTTTCATATCGCAGAGGATCCACTCCAGGCAGTTGCAAGGGGTACCGGAATTGCCCTCAAGAATGTGGACAAATATCCCTTCCTTATGAAATAGAGATCCGTCGTGAATTATGAGAGGACTACTGTGGCTGCTTAGAAAATATAATTATATCCTGGTCTTCATATTTCTTGAGACCGTGGCGATTATATTACTGAGCAATCACAATCTCTACCAGCATTCTATCCTGGTCAATGCAAACCGGGAGATCACCGGGAACCTCTATGAAAGCATCGAAGGTGCAAGGGAATACCTCAACCTGAGGCAGAATAATGAAATACTCGTCAGGGAAAATGCAAGACTCAGGAACAGGCTGGAAAGACTTGAAAATTCAATTCCTGATTCCCTCAGCATGGACTTTACAACCGGCAACTATTTCTACACCCCGGCAAAAATCGTGCACAGCACACATTTCAAACAGTTTAATTACCTGACAATTAACAAAGGACGAAAGCAGGGCGTAACGCGTGACATGGCGGTGATCGGGGAAGAAGGAATCGTTGGGATCGTCCTAGAAAGCTCTGCCAACTTTGCCACGGTGTTACCGGTGATCAACCGTGATTTCAGACTCAGTGCCAAGATCAGAAAAAGTGACTTTACCGGGATCCTTCAATGGGAAGGTGCATCTCACCTGGTCGCCAACCTGAACGAGATTCCTTACCATGCCGAACCAGCCATTGGAGACACCATTGTTACCAGCGGCTACTCGGCAGTTTTTCCTGAAGGATTGTTTGTTGGTACGATCAGGGAATTTGCACTTGAGGAAGGAAATTTCTATAGGATATATGTGGATCTTGGAACCGATTTTCAGCGACTGTTTTACGTGAATGTGATCAATAACTTCTACCGCAAGGAACAGGTGGAGCTGGAAAATAACAGAGAGTGATGATCAGAATTGTAGCCAGGAATATAATCAGATTTTTCGTCGTGATCCTGATCCAGGTACTCGTCCTGGACAATGTGCTCCTTGGCGGATACCTGAACCCTTACTTCTACATTCTCTTTATCCTGCTACTGCCCTTTGAAACTCCGCGCTGGCTGCTGCTTGTGGCCGGTTTCCTGCTTGGTATTAGTATCGATCTTTTCACAAACACCCTGGGAATGCATACCGCTGCGACAGTATTCCTGGCATTTGTAAGACCCTGGGTTCTCAGTTTGTTTGCCCCCAGGGATGGATATGAACCAGACAGCTTTCCCCGGATCCACTACTACGGATTGAGCTGGTTTGCAGCCTATGCCGCCATTCTCACATTTCTCCATCACTTTGTACTGTTCTATATCGAGGTTTTCCACTTTCAGTATTTTTTCAGTACCTTACTCCGGGTCCTGCTGAGCACGATCCTGACCACTTCAACCATCATACTGAGCCAGTATTTTATTTTCAGGAAATAGATGAATTTCTACGATAACAGAAGATATGTATTTATTGTCTTCACGATCCTTTTCGGCCTCGTGTTTATCGTACGCCTGTTTCTTTTACAGGTGGTAGATACCTCCTACAAGGTTTCAGCAGAAAACAACTCCCAAAGCCATGTGGTCATGTACCCTGCCAGGGGATTGATCTATGACAGGAACGGGGAATTACTGGTTTCCAACCAGGCTGCATATGATATCATGGTAGTCCCGAACAATGTACGGCAGTTCGATACCACTGAATTTTGTTCAATCCTCGGAATCACACAGGAGGGTCTGCTGGAAAGGATGAACAGGGCAAAAGATTACTCCTGGAGGGTCAGGTCGGTATTCATGAAACAGGTGAGCTTTGATGTTGCAGCTGTCCTTCAGGAAAAAATGTTCAAGTACCCAGGATTCTCGCTGCAATCCAGGACACTGCGTAAATATTCACGCCCCGTCGCATCACATATCCTGGGCTATATCGGTGAAGTGGACAAGGGAATCCTGGAAAACAATGAGTACTACGCCATGGGTGACTACATTGGAGTCATCGGGATTGAGAAATCCTACGAAGAGGTACTGCGCGGCGAAAAAGGGCTGAAAATCTACCTGAAAGATGTACACAACAGGATCATCGGCTCCTACGAGGAGGGAAAATATGACCGGCCCGTTAAGGTGGGCAAGAACATGACGATCTCCCTGGATGCCGACCTTCAGGAATATGGCGAACAGTTGATGCAGAAATTTGTCGGCAGTATTGTTGCCATCGAACCCTCTTCGGGAGAGATCCTTTCTATGGTGAGCTCCCCCACCGTCGACCCGAACCTTTTGGTGGGACGCAACCTGGGAGAAACCATCAGGAGATTGTCGGCCGATACCCTGAACCCGCTCTTCAATCGAGCACTCATGGCTCAATACCCTCCGGGCTCAACCTTTAAAACCATCAATGCGCTGGTCGGACTGCAGGAAAGAGTAATACGCAACCAGACATCCTACTACTGCGATTATGGATACTACTACCGCGGGATCCATGTCGGATGCCACTCTCACAAGGCTCCACTTGACCTGATCGGTGGTATTCAACACTCTTGCAACACCTATTTCTGCAATGTATTCAGAAGAATAATGGAGAATCCTGCATATGCGAATACGGAGGAGGCTTTCAACCACTGGCGGAATCATATAATGTCGTTTGGATTTGGTGAAAAACTGGGATCGGATTTTACCAATGAACTAAAGGGGAATATTCCAACAGCAGCATACTACGACAGGTATTATACCAGCGGACACTGGAACTTTCTGACGATCATTTCCATGGCGATCGGACAGGGTGAATTGCTGATCACCCCGCTGCAGATGGCCAACATGACCGCCACGATTGCAAATCGAGGCTGGTATTATATCCCCCATCTCGCCACCGGAATCGAGGGGGACATGGATATCGATACCAAATACCTGGAAAAAAACATGACCACCATCGATTCAGCATATTACAGTCCGATCGTCGAAGGCATGGCCCTGGCTGTCAATGGAGGACCTGGCTCTACTGCAAGGATTGCACGTATCCCAGATATCACGGTGTGCGGCAAAACCGGTACTGCCCAGAATCCGCATGGAGAGGATCACTCCATTTTTATTGCATTTGCACCCAAAGATGATCCCAAAATCGCACTGGCAGTATACGTGGAAAACGAAGGATTCGGAGGGACATGGGCCGCCCCGATCGCCAGCCTGATGATAGAAAAATACCTGACAGACAATATCAAACGTACCTGGCTGGAACAATATGTACGCAGGGGAAATACGAAAAAAGAGCAGGAGGAAACGAACGAATAATGGTTAGAAGAAACAATATCGTTGCAAATGTTGACTGGATCACCATCTTTTTATGGACCTTGCTGGTCGTATTCGGGTGGATGAATATTTATTCAGCCAATATCATGAACGGAGATGGCTCAGTTATCGACTTCTCCCAGCGGTATGGCAAACAGTTTATCTGGATCGGGGTATCTGTGCTGTTGATCGTCATCATCTTTATCCTCGATGCCAAACTTTTTTCATTTTTTGCCTACCTGCTTTACGGGCTCATGATCCTGATGCTGATTGCTGTATTCCTTTTTGGAAAGGAGATCAACGGTGCCCGCTCCTGGTTCGCGATCGGAGGTTTCCAGTTCCAACCCTCTGAATTTGCCAAACCATTTACCGCACTTGCGCTGGCAAGACTGCTCTCTTCTCATGGTTTTACTTTGAAGGATTTACGGTCCCTCATACTCGCCGGTATTATCATCTTCACTCCTGCATTACTGATCCTGATCCAGCCCGACATGGGCTCAACAATGGTCTATTTTGCCTTCCTTCTGGTGTTGTACAGGGAAGGATTCTCCCAAAACATCATGATCCTGGGGGCCAGCCTGGCCATACTGTTCATCCTTACTCTCCTGATAGATAATAGTATCATCATACTTGCCATATGGCTTATTGGACTGATCCTGTTCAGGATCTTCTCGGAACCTAAGAAAGTATTCCTTGGAATGCTGATTCCGGGGGCAGCCATTTTTGGCATCGTCTTCCTCGGCAACCTGTTACTGGAAAAAAACCTGGCTGTTTACACCATCAGCCTCATCTCCTTTATTGCCATATGTTTCGTCATACTCATCATCTCCCTCCGGGCAAGAAATCCAGGGATGCTCAAGATCCTTGCCGGAATGTTCATTGCTGTACTTTTTGTGATCTCGGTTGATTATGCCATGAATAATATCCTCAAGGAGCACCAGCAACAAAGGATCTATGTTACCCTCGGAATGGAGGATGATCCGCAAGGGGTCGGTTACAATGTAAACCAATCCAAGATCGCCATCGGCTCTGGTGGCTTTTCCGGGAAAGGCTTCTTGAATGGCACACAAACAAAATTACAATTTGTCCCCGAACAAAGTACCGACTTTATCTTCTGCACCGTAGGTGAGGAATGGGGATTCCTGGGTACAGCATTGGTAGTGATCCTCTTTGTAATACTGATCACAAGACTCGTACTGCTTGCAGAACGACAACGGTCACATTTTAGCCGGATCTTCGGGTACGGACTGATCTCGATACTGCTGGTCCATTTTATCGTAAATATCGGGATGACCATCGGTTT
>CAKZNC010000169.1 GCA_937129385.1 uncultured Bacteroidota bacterium | reverse complement strand
CCAATGGTATTGTGTGGTCTGAAGTTTACGGGCAGTACTTCGGTCATGACTGTCACACCGATGCCGGTGGAGACGGTTGCATCCTGAAGTGTGCTGATCATGTCAAATACCGCTCCCGTACCATCGATATCAAGTACTTCCTTTGCCATGTTCAGTCGCAATGCCACCACCGGAACAGGAAGTGGCAGACGTTTTTTGTTCTCAATTTCCGGGAAGGCGCCGTCATACACATAAACCACGGCAAGTGCACCTGCATCGGCGGCTTTCAGGCATTCGGAACGAAGGGAGGTATACGCATCATGCGCATTGTCGGGCAGGCTTTGGGGCATGGGAAGCACGAGGACCTTTCCTTCAACTTTGCCTGGGATGGTTGTTGCCAGTACCAGTTCCCCAGAGACAGTATCTGAAGCACTGAAGCCCGGGATCCTCAGATCGGTCCCTTCAAGTATTGCTGCGCTGCTTCTGCCGACAATGAGCCTGTTGTTTGCTGTAATTGTGTATCCCTCTTCTACCATGACCTCCTGGAGTCCTGTCTTTTCTGGGAGTACAAGTCCCGACAGGTCCATCTGCTGACGAATGTAAGCGGTCAGAACACTGTCCTCCGGGGTACCTGGATAACGACCTTTCAGGCTGTCACTGGCCAGGAAATGAATGGTTTCCCTGAGTTCCATCGTGGTGATCTGGTGGTCGAAATTTGGTTTGCACCCGGAAAGCACTGCGAGAATTAATGAGCAGAATATCAATTGTTTAAAAATGTGCAATGGCTGTTTCATATCGTACTTTCTTGTGGTGTCGTAAAAATAGGTACAAAAAAAATCAAAAAAAAACTTGACTTGCATATATAATCATCTTAGTTTTACAGAATCGTTTGACGTAAACGTCAGACATTAAAGTTTAACAAACATGTCAATAATGGAAACTGACAACACGGTTGAAATGAAGATCCTGGATGCTGCAGGTAAAGTCTTTTACATGAAGGGGAAAGACGGGACCTCCATGCAGGACATTGCCAAAGAGGCAGGCATCACGCGTACCTCTCTCAACTATTATTACAGGACGAAGGACAAGCTGTTTGAAGCGGTATTCAGGCATACGCTGGAGCTGTTTGTCCCGAAGATCGCAGCGCTTATGCAGTCATCTGCCAATTTTCCGGAATATGTGGATGAGCTGGTTTCAACCATCATAGACAGCATGATCGAATATCCCCAGATCCCTGTTTTCGTATTACAGGAGCTCACCTCAAATCCTGCGCGCGTGCCACAGATGATGTCTGAACTTGGCCTGAATCCCGTTCTGACAATGGAGCGGTTCAGGAAAGAAGGCGCCCTGTCGGGCCTGGGCATGGACCCGCGACAGCTGGTACTCAGCCTGATCAGCATGTGTATTTTCCCATTTGCGGGAAAGCCCATGCTGGTCACGGTGATGTTTGGTGGTGATGAAAGTGCCTATATCGCAGCGATGGAAGAGCGGAAAAAGCTGATCCCGGAAATGATATCATCAATGATCAAAAACATGAAGGAATGAAACTACCTATTGCAATCACAATCATCATCATCTCGCATAGTCTGGTTGCCCAGGATACCCTCCGTTACGAAACGGTGCTTGAAATGGGAGCTACACACTCCCCGAGGATGGCCGACAGGGAACTGATCGACCGGCAGGGGGCGCTTGCGCTGGAGAATGTGCAACGAAACTGGTACCCGGAATTAATGCTGAATGGCAAAGCGACCTACCAGTCGGACGTGGTGTCCATCGAGATCGATCAGCCAGGATTCAGTTTAGATTTTCCCGAGATGCCCCATGAGCAGTTCGGAATAAACCTGGATGTCAGGCAGAACATCTACGACGGGGGATTCAGCAAGCAGAAGAAAAAATACGAGGAGCTGTCCACTGCGGTCTCGTTAAAGCAGGTGGAGACAGATATATACACATTAAAGAGCCGCCTTTCGGAGCTCTACTTCTCAGCGTTGCTGTTGCAGGAGAACCGGAAGAACCTGGAAATCGCCCTGGACAACCTGCGGGCCCGCGAGCAGGTGCTGGTTTCATCGGTGAAAAACGGGGTGGCAGAGGAGAATGACCTGAAGGTGATCAGGGTGGAGATACTCAAACTCCGGCAGTCTTTATCAGAGCTGGAGTCGGGGAAGAACGGACTGCTCGGGATGATCCGGGTTTACACGGGCATGGAACCGGGCACCCCTGTTCTTCTCACTTCTCCCGGTATTGAAGCGGAAACAGGAAGCGAGGTGCGCAGGAAAGAACTTGAACTGCTGGACCTTCAGTCGGAACTTATTGAAATCGGAAAATCACTGAAGTCGGTACAACGGATGCCAAGGATTTATGCATTCGGACAGGCGGGGATCGGGATGCCAGGATACAATATGCTGAGCGACCAGGTGTCACCCTATTACATGGTTGGAGCCGGGGTGCAGTGGAAAATATGGGATTGGAACACCACCTCGCGAGAGAAGCAGATCATGGAGAGCAGAAAGCAGGTCGTTGCTCACTCCCGCGAAACATTCAGCATACAAATAAATGCACGCATTGAAAATGAACTTAAGAAGCTGGCGCATTACAGGGATGCGGTTGCGCTTGACAGGGAGATGCTGGAGCTGCGCAGGGAGATCACGCGAAATGCGGCCTCCAAACTGGATCACGGGGTGATCAACGCGACAGAATACCTGCAGGTACTGAACGATGAAAACATGGCGAGGGTGAAGCTGACCACCGACCAGGTCAGGCTCGCGCGGACCCAGGCAGAATACCAGATGATAAAAGGAAATCTATAAAATCTACAATAATGAAAAAACGATGGATATTTTTTGCGGCAGGTTTGCTGCTCCTCGGATGCAACAATGAGGACGATCAGCCCGATGCATACGGGAATTTTGAGAGTGAACCCGTGATGGTCTCTGCACAGAGTCAGGGTGAGCTTAAAGTATTTGATGTGGAGGAGGGAAGCGCGCTCAAATCGGGTGAGATCGTGGGGCTGACCGATACCATGCAGTTGCACCTGAAGAAGGCGCAGTTGGGAGCTTCGGTGGATGCTGTGAAATCACGTATTGTGAGTGCCGGGGCACAGGTGACGGTCCAGAAGGTGCAGATGGAAAATCTTCAGCGTGAACTGAATCGAGTGCAAAAGCTTTTCAGCGACGGGGCTGCCACAGAAAAACAGCTGGATGATATTGAAGGATCGGTCAGGCTGCTGGAAGCCCAGATCCAGGCCTCCACCAGGCAGAAAAATGCAATTGCTTCAGAGTTGCAGTCCATAAGCGCCCAGTCAGACCAGGTAGATGATCAGATTTCAAAGGCATTGGTGACCAACCCTGTAACTGGTGTTGTCTTGCAGAAATACAAGATGGAGGGTGAAATCGTTGACCCGGGTCAGATCCTCTACAAGATCGCAGACCTCGACCGGCTCATCCTGCGGGCTTACATCAGTGGAAATCAGCTTACGGAGGTGAAGATCGGGCAGGAGGTAAATGTGAACTTTGATCTACAGGATGGCATCGGTACGCTGCCCGGGAAGGTGACATGGATCGCCTCTGAGGCCGAGTTTACACCCAAGATCATCCAGACCCGTGAAGAGCGGGTGAACCTGGTGTATGCGATGAAAGTGGAAGTGAAGAATGACGGCCGGCTGAAGATCGGGATGCCGGGAGAGGTAAAATTCTGAAGATGTCGGTAACCGTTGAACATATCACGAAATCATTCGGGGATGTGCGGGCCCTGCGCGACATCTCCTTCTCCATACCGGAAGGTGAGTTATTTGGATTGATCGGTCCGGACGGCGCCGGGAAAACAACGCTGTTCAGGATACTTGTCACCTTGTTGCTTGCCGACGAGGGACAGGCGACTGTGGCCGGGTATGATGTTAAAAAGGCGTACAGGAAGATCAGGGAGCTGATGGGGTACATGGCCGGACGGTTTTCGCTGTACCATGATCTCTCGGTGCGGGAGAACCTGGAATTCTATGCGACGGTTTTCGGAACCACCATTCGGGAGAACTACGATTTTGTTAAGGATATCTACAGTCATATCGAGCCCTATGAAGACAGGTTGGCCGGCAGACTTTCGGGGGGGATGAAGCAAAAGCTCGCACTTTCCTGTGCATTGATCCACCGTCCGAAGGTGCTCATCCTGGATGAACCCACCACCGGTGTAGATGCTGTGTCCAGGAAGGAATTCTGGGACATGCTCAAAAAAATACAGAGGGAGGGGATCACCGTGCTTGTCTCCACGCCCTACATGGATGAAGCAGCACTGTGTGACCGGGTAGGCCTGATCCAGAAAGGGAATCTGCTGGCGGTCAGTGATCCTTCGGAATTGGAGTTGAGCAATGGTACGAAGGTGTTCAGGTTCGGGACTTCGGGACGGCCTTACGATTACCTGCAGCGGATCAGGAATCTTGATGCACAGGTGGATGCATGGCTTTTTGGGGATGAGATCCATGTTTTTACGGGTGCCGGGGTCGATTGTGGGGAGCTGGATCGCACAGTACAATCATGGGATGTACCGGACCTGGAATGGGGCGAAGCGACTCCCTCCGTTGAAGATTATTTTATGCAGAAAATGCGCGAGGAACCGGAATAGTAATGGCTTGATAAATTTGTTGAAATGAAGATCATCGAAGTCGATCAGCTGGTAAAGAAATTTGGATCATTTGTGGCCAACGACCATCTCACTTTTGACGTGGAGGAGGGGGAGGTGTTCGGTTTCCTCGGCGCCAACGGGGCAGGGAAGACAACGGCGATCAGGATCCTGTGCGGATTGTCCTATCCGACATCGGGGCGGATCAGCGTGGCCGGGTTTGATGTCTACAGGGAGCGGGAGAAGATCAAGCAGAACATCGGGTACATGTCACAGAAATTCTCATTGTACGAAGACCTCACTGTATCAGAGAATATCAGGCTATACGCAGGGATCTACGGATTGCGAAAACAGGAGATCAGGGAGCGGGAGACAGAATTGCTTGAGAGGCTGGGAATGAGTGATATACGGAAAAGAAGGATTGGTGAGATCCCATTGGGTTGGAAGCAGAAGCTGGCCTTTTCGGTAGCGGTTTTCCACAAGCCCCGCATCGTATTCCTGGATGAACCCACAGGCGGAGTGGATCCGATCACACGAAGGCAGTTCTGGGAGCTGATCTATGAGGCCACAAAGGAGGGGATCACTGTATTTGTGACAACGCACTATATGGATGAGGCTGAATATTGTGACCGGGTGTCGATCATGGTCCAGGGAAGGATCGAGGCACTCGATACTCCCAGGAACCTGCGACGGGATCACCAGGCCGGGGATATGAACGAAGTTTTTCTCCAGCTGGCAAGAGAGGGATCATGATCTCGAACCGGGTAAGTCTGCTTTGTGCAGACGAAAGGAGCGTCGCTGCCAGGTGCAGAAGCTAATAAATGAACAGGGAAAAGCATTTTTAATCAAATAAGCAGATAAGGAGATAATGATGACCAATAAAAACAACAAAGCGATCGCCTTCATATTTGACATGGACGGGGTGATCGTCGACAATGCGGAGCACCATTACAAGGCCTGGGAGGAATTTTGCAAACGGGAGGGGCTTCCCTACGAGCGGGGAGCGTCGCGGTACTGGTTCGGGAACACCAACAGGGAGATACTCAGGAAGGTCTATGGTCGTGAACTGGATGATGAGGAGGTGAAGGCGAAAGGCGAGGCCAAGGAGTCGATCTACAGGGAACTGATCGCCGATGAGCTGGCGCCCGTAAAAGGGTTGAAGCCACTTTTGAAAGATATGCACATGGAGGGATACCAGGTTGCACTGGCCACCTCGGCGCCGACAGAAAATGTTGAATTTGTGCTTGGCCGGCTGGGGATCAGGGATGCCTTTGATCCCATAGTGGATGCATCCGGTGTAATAGAGGGCAAACCTTCCCCGGAGATCTACCTGAAAGCTGCACGGCTGCTGGACAAGGATCCGGCTGCCTGCCTGGTTTTTGAGGATGCCATTGCCGGGATCCGGGCGGCCAGGAGCGCAGGGATGAAGGTCGTAGGGTTGATTACCACCCTGGATGCGCATGAATTGAAGGATACAGTTTTCAATATAGCAGATTTTACGGAGACCGGACTTGAGGATTTGACAGGCATTTTCGGGGAATCAGCAGAAAAATAACTGGATGAAACGTTTCAGAGGATTTGTCATCAAGGAGTTCAGGCATATTTTCAGGGATCCAAGGACCCTGGCGATCCTGTTTGGACTGCCGGTGGTGATGATCATTCTTTTCGGGTATGTGGTCAGTAATGAATTGAAAAACATAAAGCTGGTTGTTTATGACCAATCTGAGGACCCCGTTTCAAGGGAGTTAACGGACAAGGTCCTGGCCTCCGGCTACTTTGTGCATGTTGCTGATATCACCTCGGAGAAGCAGATCGATGAAATCTTCAAGGCACAACAAGCCAAGCTGGTCCTCATATTTGACCGTGATTTTGAGCAGCAGATCATGAATGAGGGGACGGTATCGCTGAGGCTCGTGGCAGATGCTGCAGATGCAAATTCAGCCATTCTCGCGGTGAATTACGCACAGGCGATCATCGCAGATCATTTCCGCCGGCAGGGGGGAGGGGTGGAGCTTCCGTGGCAGGTGAACGGACGATCCCGGATGGTCTTCAACCCGGAGCTCAGGGGGGTCTATATGTTTGTCCCCGGACTGATGGCATTGATCCTGATGCTGATCTCCGCACTGATGACCTCGGTGACGATCACCCGTGAAAAGGAATTTGGCACGATGGAACCATTGCTTGCATCGCCACTTAAGCCAAGGGAGATCATCCTGGGCAAGGTGGCGCCTTATGTGGTACTGTCATTTGTAAATGCAATTACCATTGTTGTGCTCGGAGTCTTGATCTTCAGGGTGCCGATCATCGGGAGTATCACGTTGCTGCTGTTGGAGTGCCTGCTTTTTATCACCCTCGCACTTTCGCTGGGGGTCTTTATCTCGTCGGCAGCGAAGACGCAGCAGATGGCGATGATCCTTTCAATGATCGGACTGATGTTGCCTACCATCCTGCTTTCCGGGTTTATATTTCCCATCGATAACATGCCTGTGGTCTTGCAGTGGTTTTCAGCCATCATGCCGGCCCGATGGTTCATCGTGATCGTAAAGGATATTATGCTGAAAGGTACGGGCATGCCGTTCATATGGAAAGAGACACTGATCCTGGTGGGAATGACCCTGTTTTTTATCATGATGGCGGTCAGGAAATTTAAAACAAGACTCGAATAATTATGCGCGTACTGATCACATTGCTGAGAAAGGAATTCCTGCAGATCTTCAGGAACAGGATGATGCTGCCGATCATCTTCGTTGTGCCGGTGATCCAGATGGTGGTGCTTGTCTATGCTGCCAGCCTGGAGATGAAGAATATCGAGATGGTCGTTGTTGACGACAGCCACTCCGATGCTTCGTGGCGTCTTATTTCTCATTTCGAAGGTTCGGCATATTTCCAGGTAAAAGGGTCCCTTCTCTCTTTCATAAAGGCTGAGGATATGCTGTTGAGTGATGGTGCCGATGTGATCCTTCATTTTCCCGCCGATTTCGAGGAGCAGCTAATCAATACCGGGGCAACGGATCTTCAACTGGCTGTCAATGCGATCAATGCCACGGAAGCCGGTCTGATCAATGCTTATTGCAACCAGGTGATCAACGATTACAACCAGCAGATCAGGAGTGAGTGGTTTGGGATGGATGCGACAGGACGGATGGCGCAAATGGAGATCTCCACAGCATACTGGTACAACCCGTTGCTCGACTACAAGATCTATATGTTGTCCGGGATCCTGGTCATCGTTGTGACGTTGATCGGTATGTTCCTGACCGCCCTGAACCTTGTCAGGGAGAAGGAGCTGGGTACGGCGGAACAGATGAATGTCACCCCCATGAAAAAGTTCCATTTCATTCTTGCGAAGCTGCTGCCTTTTCTCCTGATCGGACTCTTTGAGCTGACACTAGGATTGCTGATCGGCCGACTCCTGTTTGATCTTCCCATCAGGGGCAGCCTTTTCCTTCTGTTTGGCATGGCAACTGCATTCCTGGTTGTTGCCCTGGGGATCGGACTCCTGCTTTCAACCATCTCAAACACCCAGCAGCAGATGATGTTCGTTGCCTTTTTCTTTTTCATCACCTTCATCCTGATGAGCGGAGTCTTCACCCCGGCAGAAAGTATGCCCGAATGGGCCCGCAAGATCAACCTGGTCAATCCGCTTGCCTATTTTATGAAGGCGATCCGGATGATCCTTTTGAAGGGATCCTCATTTCATGATGTCGCAAGGGAGTTTTACAGTCTGCTCGTCTATGGGACCCTTGTTCTCTCCCTGGCCATTTTCAATTACCGAAAGACCAGTTAGGGGAGGAAGTACCCGGAAGGGTTATTTGATTCACAGGGCGAAAACCGCGGAATGGCACGTATCATTCAGCGTATGCTACACTTTTAATATGGTTTAGCGGTTTGCCAGCAAACTGTCGAAGACTTTGCGGGTTGCTTTGCTGTCCCAGTCGGCCGCACCGACCTTCCGGGAGACAATGTGCCCGTCGGGTCCGATGATAAAGGTAGTGGGGATGGACCTGACCGAGAGGGCCTCCGGCATGTTCCTGCCGCCAAAATATGCCGGCATATCGTACCCTTTGGTCTGCATAAAATTTCTGACTTTGGCAGGATCCTCGGCGGTGACCAGGAGGAATTTTACACGGTCGTTGTAGTCATCATAAATACCCTGTATTTCAGGCATTTCAGCGATACAGGGCGGACAATAGGTGCCCCAGAAGTTCAGGAAGATCACCTCTCCGCGGAGGTCTTCCGGGTCCACGGGATTCCCCTTTTCATCTGCCAGGTTCCAGGCATATTCATTTGGGGTCAGTTGGTAGGCATTCTCCAGGCTGGTCATGGAGGGCCTTTTAAGGTGCAGCATCACCTTATTCATATTGGTTGCGATCATTTTCCGGGGTCCGGGAATGATCAGAAGTGCCAGGAACACCCAGAAAAATATGTCTCCCGCCTTCTGGTACCATTTCCGGCTTTTCCATTTGTCGATTCGTTCTTTAACTGTCGGCATGAGTTTTAACAGGTTTTATGACCATGCGGTCGTTTTCCATATACCTCTTCAGAACAAAGTTGAACCTGTTGATGTTCAGGCAGAGTTCAAAATCTTCTTTCGGGGCAAAATGCTGGTTCTCTTCGATAAAGAATCTTGCCCCGCTGGTATGCCGGATGTGGTTGACCATGGATGCAAAATCGTTGGGGATTCCCCGGAGCTCATTCGCGATGTATTCAGCGCATGCTACATCTTCTTCGACAGGATAGTTGGCGCTGTAGCCCATTCCCACCAGGGAAACGGTTCGGGGTGAGCGCATCCTGATATATTCTACAATGGCCCCGGCATTTACAAAGCTTCCGGTGATCACCTCGTCTGCATTGACTGCATTGACCAATCCCTGGGTTCCGGCACTGGTGGTGTGGATGATGCTTTTTCCTTCGACATTTGTGGCGGTAACCTGCATGGGGGAGTTCCCGAGATGAAATCCTTCCGGCATCTGTTCATTTCTCTCCCCGGCAAGCAGGTATTCCGGGTGCGCTTTCCCAAGTTTGTATGCCTCTTCGATCGCGCCCACGGGGTAGATGCGTTCTGCACCCCCGGCAAATGCATAGCATTCCATCGAGAATGCCCTGAAGACATCAATGATCACCGTGAGTCCGGTTGCTTCCCGGGCCCCTTCAACGAGGTTAAGAATTTTGATTTCCATGTTTTACCAGACCTGGTCGGTTGATATTTTTACTGAATCCAGGTTTGCAAAGGTAACGAAACCTAAAATATCTTATCTTTAAGGATCAACCAAATCTACCCAATTATGAAAAAGTGCCTGTTTACTTTACTAATGATCGCGATTTTATCCGGACCAACAATTCTGAATGGCCAGGAGGGATATGTTCCCACGGCAGATAATCTTGAGAACCGGGAGTGGTTCCAGGATGCCAAATTCGGCTTGTTTGTACACTGGGGAGTCTATTCCCTGATGGCAGGAGGGGGTGAGATGGGGATTGCAGAATGGATCATGAATGATCAGGAGATCCCTGTGAGTCAGTATGAACTGCTGCCGCAGAATTTTTATCCTGTCAATTTCGATCCAGCCGAGTGGGTAACTCTTGTGAAGGAGGCGGGTATGAACTACATCACCATTACCTCCAAGCACCATGACGGGTTTGCCATGTATGACTCCAGGGTATCGGATTACAATATTGTTGATGCGACGCCCTACGGCAGGGATGTGATCGGGTTGTTGAAGGAGGAGTGTGACCGGCAGGGTATCAAACTGTTTTTCTACTATTCACAGCTTGACTGGCACCATCCGGATTACTTCCCCAGGGGGCGCACAGGTAACCATACCGGGCGGCCTGAAGCGGGAGACTGGGATACCTATATCGACTATATGAACGACCAGCTTTCGGAGTTGCTGACCCAATACGGAGAGATCGGGGGAATCTGGTTTGACGGGATGTGGGACAAATGGGATGCGCCGTGGCAGCTGGAAGAGACCTATTCACTGATCCACAGCCTTCAGCCCGGGGCATTGATCGGCAGCAATCATCACAAGATGCCCTATCCGGGTGAAGATTTCCAGATGTTTGAGCGGGACCTTCCTGGTCAGAATACCATTGGGTTTAACCAGACCGGCATCAGCGATCTTCCGTTAGAGATGTGCGAGACGATGAATGGTTCCTGGGGATTCAACATCAAGGATACGGCCTTTAAATCGACGGAATACCTGCTGCATTTGATGATCAGGGCGGCCGGAAAGAATGCCAACATGCTGTTGAATACCGGGCCGATGCCCAATGGTGAGATTCAGCCGGCCAATGTGCAAACGTTGAAAGAGATGGGGGCGTGGATGAAGGAATATGGCGAGACGATCTACGGCTCGAGGGGAGGTCCCATCGAGGGCGACTGGGGAACGACAACGGTAAAAGGGAACCTCATGTACATACACGTGCTGGAGGATCACCTGGGATCACTGACCATCCCGATGCAGGGATCTAAGGTGAAAAATCTTACTACATTTAACGGGGGTGATAAAGTGAAGTATAAAAAGGGCGATGATGCCATAATATTCGATGTTCCGTCCCATAAACAAATGACCGACTATATCCTGGTGCTGGAGAAAAAGTAGGTCTAATCCACGAGCCACTTGTTGCACCACCTTATGAACATGTGCCAGTCAAATGCAGTGATGTCATGTGGTCCAGACCGCAGGTGATAAGCGGTAATGCCATCATAGGGTTTGTCGGCCGGGGGAAGCGTCTCCGGAAAATCCTGGTCATAACCGAAGATTCCGTATACAGGGACAGTTTCACTTAGTGCAAGAAACTCTCCCATGGGGTCTGCCCACTGGTCCTCTGTTGCACTGGCAACGTAGACTGGTCTGGGTGCCATGAGTGCAAGCAACATATGCTGATCCACCGGCAGTTTCTTTTCCTTCCCATTGTAGTGGTTGAACCTGTCGTTGAACCAGTGTGGAAACATATTGTTGATGCTTCCCACAGTCTCCCCGAATTCTCGCTTTGATAATGCTGCACCCCCACAGCCGGAATTGTTGGAGATCACTGCAGCAAACCTGGTATCATTGGCACCACACCAAAGGGCGGTTTTTCCAAGGCGGGAATGGCCGAGGGCGATGAGTCTGGTGGGATCGGAGATGGTGTCCCCGACCAGGTAATCGGCGATCAGTGACATTCCCTTGGCCCATATGGAAATGGAACCAGGACTATGCTTTGTACGGTCTGTGCCCGGGGGTGCGAACAGGGGGTGAAATCCATTTTCAAAGCCATCGTCGTAATCAGGATCAAATTCCCCATAATAGGCAGTTGCCACGCCATATCCATGATTGATCAGCAGCTCCAGCGGCCACCTGGATTTGCTCGTTCCCCTGGATTCGGGATTCGCCACGTTGCCCGTGATATGTTTTGACTCACTGTTTCGTACCCATTCTGAATGTATCGTGATCCCGGGGAAGGAGTCGATGGTATGGTTCCCTGAAAAATTGAGACCAGTGAATACCGGCACCTTCTTCATGCCGGCCGGATGCACATAGAGGATCATAAAGGTATCTCTTCCGTTCGCTGTTGTGACCACGGCTTCAATCTCTTTCATCACTGCCTTGCCATTGAGCAGGGAATCGGAAAGGATCGTCACTGCGAAACCAACCTGATACTCAAGCTCCGATACCGGTCCGTACACCTCCTTTTCAAACATTTCCAGGATCTCGGGTCTCCGGGTTTGGTTCCACTCCACGTAATTGGAGACAGTATCGCCAGTCGAGTTGACCAGTGTTGCAGGGAGGGTATATTCAGGCACATTTGCCTCATCGTATATGGTTTCCCTTTCATTGTTGCATCCGGAGAATGTAAATGCGATGATGAGCCCCAGGCTGATTACGATTGATTTCATGGAACAGATTCTTTTGGTTGAATGTTGCAAGATAAAAAAAATCGGTTTCCTTATAAATACTATATTTGTAATACAATCAAATAACATGGGCCTTGCAAATCGCATAAAAGATTACATCCAGAGAGAGGTCATCTCTGTTGATTTGAAGTCGAAATCGAGCCGCCGGAGATTTGTGATCCGGCAGGTGCGCATTATCATCTATGCATTCAAAGGATTCTTCGAGGACCGCGCCGCACTCAGGGCCTCTTCGCTGACCTATTTCACCATGCTCTCCATTGTGCCCATCTTTGCTATGGCCTTTGGTATCGCGCAGGGCTTCGGGTTCGAGGACCGTATGAATGACTTCATCGACAAGAGCCTCAAGGAGCAGGACCAGCTCATCACATATATCAAGCAAATGGTGGACGGACTGCTGGACAATACCAGCGGCGGACTGGTAGCCGGGGTTGGATCACTAATCCTCTTCTGGTCGGTCATCCAGGTACTTAACAATATTGAGTTGTCGTTCAATGACATCTGGCAGGTCAAAAAGGCCAGGAGTCCGATCAGGAAATTTTCAGATTACCTGGCGATGATGATCATTGCACCATTTGCAATTGCACTTTCCGGTAGTATTACTTTGAAGATCAACCAGGCAGCCAATAATTTTGAGATCATTCAGCCCATGCTGAAGCTGGTCCCGTATTTCTCCATTTGCATGCTGTTTTCAGTGATCTATATTGTCATGCCCAATACGAAAGTAAAATTCAAATATGCATTGATCGCGGGTGTGATTGCCGGAAGTCTCTCATTGCTGGTGCAATGGGGCTATTTCGAATTCCAGGTCGGAGTCACGCGTTTTAATGCTTTATACGGAAGTTTTGCGGCCATACCGCTGTTCCTGCTCTATTTGCAGATCACCTGGCTGATCGTTCTGATGGGGGCGGAGATCAGTTTCGCCTACCAGAACATTGAAAACTATGAATACGAGGAGGAGGCGCTCTCCCTGAACCATGACAGCAAAAGGATATTGACGCTCCTGATCGCACAATACATCATAAGGATCTTCGAGGAGGGTGGGACTGCCAGGACCAGCAGGCAGATCAGCCATGACCTTGGAATCCCTTCAAGATTGCTGAATGAGCTCATCTATGAAATGGTGGAATGCGGTATCCTTGCGGAACTCGCTACCGAGAGTTCCAAGGAGCGTAGCTATCAACCTGCCATGGATATCAATAAGATCACCATTGATGAGCTTTATATGCGACTCGAAAAGATCGGCGGCGACCATATGATCGTAACAGAAACGGAAGATCTGAAAAAGATATCCAAGTTACATGAACATATGATCAATGCCATGAAAGAGAGTCCGGCCAATGTACTGATCAAAGATATCTAGCATTGAGGCCCCTGTTGTGGTTGCATAACCATAAGCAATCCACTGTTCTTAACGATAAATTAATAGTATAATCAGCTTGATATTTAAAAATTATTAGCTATTATTGCAAAACAAAACAGAGACAATGAAATTCTACCCGGTACATCAGGCACATCATGTACATCATCATTTCACCAATGAATGACAGGTAGGATATTGTAAACATGATTTATCATTAGGAGGTTTGCAGATTCTGCAGACCTTTTTTAGTTTAAAAACAATGGAAAAACTCAAGATTGCAATTCAGAAATCAGGCCGTTTATCGGAAAAGTCGGTTTCTATACTTAAGGAAGCCGGAATATCAATGACCAATGGAGCCCGGAAGCTTATCTCCGTATCGGGAACCTACCCGATCGAGGTATTGTACCTTCGGGATGACGATATTCCGCAATATGTGCGGGACAAGGTAGCAGATATCGGGATCGTGGGAGAAAATGTATTTGCTGAAAAAGGTTCGGATATTGAGATCGTGGAGCGCCTTGGATTTTCAAGGTGCAGGATGTCTCTGGCGATACCCAAACAGGAAAAATATACGGGGCCATCCTGGTTCGCGGGAAAAAAGATCGCGACCAGCTACCCGGTCATTCTCCAGCGGTATCTTGATGCGCATGATGTAAACGCTGAGATCCACGAGATTTCGGGCTCGGTTGAAATTGCACCTGGGATCGGTCTGGCCGAGGGGATCTTTGATATTGTCAGTTCAGGAAGCACACTGATCAGTAACGGTTTACAGGAGGTTGAGGTGGTGATGAAATCAGAGGCAGTGATCATCGGTCGGAATGATATGAACCAGGAGAAGCGGGCGCTGTTGAATGACCTTTTGTTCAGGATAAAGAGCGTCCAGGCCGCCACAAACAATAAATATATACTGCTCAATGCACCCAATGACAAGCTGGATGAGATCATAGACCTGATCCCGGGCATGAAAAGTCCAACTGTAATGCCCCTGGCAGAGTCGGGCTGGAGTTCGGTGCATTCGGTGCTTAGCGAGGACCAGTTCTGGCAGATCATCAATGAATTGCGAGCACTTGGCGCCCAGGGGATCCTTGTCATCCCCATCGAGAAAATGATTGTCTGATCTAATCTTTGAAGCAATGAAAATATATGATAATCCTGATGTGAAGAGCTGGGATGAGATCCTGAAACGGCCAGTGATCGATACCACCAGTTTATATGCTCCCGTACAGCAGATCATTGATGCTGTGCGGGCGATCGGGGATGTGGCTGTGAAAAAATACACCCGTGAATTTGACGGGGTGGATCTTACCACACTTTCCGTTGAAGCCGGGGCTATTGAAGCCTCCGGATCAAATGTAAGTGATGCGTTGAAGCGTGCGATCAAGGAGGCACGCCGCAACATCAGGAAGTTTCATGCCAGGCAGCTTGCGCCGGACGTTTATGAAGAGACAACTCCAGGGGTACGGTGCTGGCAGAAGACGGTCCCCATCCGGAAAGTGGGATTGTACATCCCGGGAGGGAGCGCACCATTGCTTTCAACGGTCCTCATGGGTGCCGTACAGGGCAAACTTGCGGGTTGCGAAGAGATCGTATTGTGTACGCCCCCGGGGAAGAACGGGATGATCAGTGACGGGATCCTTTACATAGCCGGGCTCCTGGGAATCGATAAAATATTCAGCATAGGAGGGGCACAGGCCATTGCTGCCATGGCCTACGGAACAGAAACAGTACCGAAGGTGAATAAGATATTCGGACCGGGCAACCAGTATGTCACAGCAGCCAAGCAGCTGGTGAGCCGTGACAGCGTGGCCATCGATATGCCGGCCGGCCCTTCAGAACTGGCTGTGTTGGCTGATGAGACTGCAATTCCTGAATTTGTGGCTTCCGACCTCCTGTCCCAGGCCGAACACGGGGCTGACAGCCAGGTGGTCCTGATTGCAGATTCAGGCAGGATCATAAGCGAGGTACAGTCTGAGATCGAAAAGCAACTTGCCCGACTGCCCCGGAAGGACCTGGCTGCGAAAGCACTGTTGAACAGCAAGATGATACAGGTTGAAAGCAGGGAAAAGATGGTAGAGATGGTCAATTATTATGCACCGGAACATCTGATCATTGCCTGCAGGGAGCCTTCGGAAATTGCAGACAAAGTATGGAATGCAGGTAGCGTTTTCCTCGGAAATTATACCCCTGAAAGCGCGGGGGATTATGCCTCGGGGACCAACCACACCCTGCCCACCAATGGTTGGGCACATGCTTACAGCGGTCTGAATATGGATGCCTTCGTAAAAAAGATCACCTTCCAGGAGATCAGTCAGTACGGATTGTTTAACATCAGCAGCGCGGTGATGAGCATGGCGGAGGCGGAGGAGCTGGAGGCACACAGGAACGCTGTGCAGATCAGGTTAAAAGGAGAAAAATGAAAGATATAAGCAGATTGATACGGCCATCGATCAGGAAACTGGTACCATATTCATCTGCCCGGGATGAATATACCGGAACAGCAGCAGTATTCCTGGATGCCAACGAAAATCCATTCAACAGTCCGTACAACCGCTACCCAGATCCCCATCAGAAGTTACTGAAGCAGAAGATCGGTGGCTTAAAAGGGGTTGCGGAAGAGCGGATATTTGCAGGCAATGGTTCGGATGAGGCGATAGACCTGTTGTTCAGGGTTTTTTGCGAACCCGGGAGGGACAACGTGGTATCAATCGATCCGACGTACGGGATGTACAGCGTTTGTGCCGGGATCAACAATGTGGAATTCAGGAAAGTCCCGCTCGGTCCAGGTTTTGAACTGGACACTGCTGCCCTGGAGGCTGCATGTGATGGTCATACAAAAATGGTATTCATCTGCTCACCCAATAATCCCACCTCCAATTCCTTTGATCCCGGGGAGATCATGTCCATGGCAGAGCGGCTCGACATAATCGTCGTGGTGGATGAAGCTTACATTGAATTCAGCAGGAGGGTGAGCCTGGTGAAGCGTGTCGGCGAATTGTCAAACCTGGTAATCTTGCAGACCTTCTCTAAAGCATGGGCGCTGGCAGGAATCAGGCTTGGGGTTGCCATTGCTGATCCTGCGGTGGTGGAGATACTGACCCGTGTCAAATATCCGTATAATGTCAATATGCTCACACAGAATTTTGCACTTGAAGCGCTGGAGAATACTGAAAGCGTGCAAGGGTGGATCGGGTTGATCCTTGAACAACGTGCATTGCTTGAGCGAAAACTGAAGAAATTCAGGTTCGTGGAGAAGGTATATACATCAGATGCGAATTTTCTCCTGGTAAAGGTGAATCAACCCAAAAAGATCTATAATTATCTCGTGGAAAAGCAGATCATTGTGAGGGACCGCTCAAATATCGAACTTTGCGAAGGCAGTCTGCGCATCACCGTCGGTTCCTCCGGGGAGAACGAAAATCTGCTGGATTACCTTATGCAATACCAGCGGGATTTCGTGGATTCGTGCGAGATATGACAGATTATAAATCGTAGAACAGTGCTTAAGCCATAACAATGAAACAGAAGGTATTATTCATAGACAGGGACGGAACGCTGATCAAGGAGCCCCCGGTAGATTACCAGGTAGACTCCCTTGAGAAGTTGGAATTTCTCCCCGGGGTATTCCGCAACCTTTATCAACTCAGGCAAACCACCGATTACCAGCTTGTGATCGTGTCTAACCAGGATGGGTTGGGAAGTAAAGGCTATCCCATGGAGAACTACACGAGGGTGCAGGATAAGTTTATCCAGGCATTTAAAAATGAGGGCATTGAATTTGATGAGATACTGATCGACCCTTCCATGCCGGAGGACAATTCCCCGGATCGCAAGCCGGGAACCGGCATGGTTAAAAATTTCATGGAGGGCGGATATGACCTGCAGAACAGTTATGTGATCGGGGACAGGCTGACAGACCTGGAGCTGGCAAAGAACATGGGGGCAAAGGGGATCCTGATTGCAGACCAATCGCAAGGCGATGCGGTCCGGTCTGCCGGACTCGGGGAGGCGTGCATGCTGGTATCAGACCAGTGGGATGAGATCTATCGGTTTATCAGGGCTTCTTTGCGGTCTGCGAACGTTTCACGGAAGACCGGGGAGACGGATATACGTATTGACCTCGCACTTGATGGTACGGGGAAGGCAGATATTTCAACCGGACTCG
>CAKZNC010000168.1 GCA_937129385.1 uncultured Bacteroidota bacterium | reverse complement strand
CCCTTGCCCCTTGCCCTTCGCCCCTTGCCCTTTGCCCCTTGCCCTTTGCCCTTTGCCCCTTGCCCCTTGCCCTTAGAACAATTCACCTCCGTCCATCCACTTTACCATCTATTTCTTTATCTTTAAGAAATGTCACCATTGACCATATTCAAGGCTTCTGCAGGATCGGGAAAGACCTTTCAGCTCACCATGGGGTACCTGGAGCTGCTGTTCAAAAACCCATTGTCCTACAGGCATATCCTGGCGGTTACCTTTACCAACAAGGCAGCAGGGGAGATGAAGTCAAGGATCCTTGATCAGTTGTATGCGATCTCAAGGCTGGAGGCCGGTGAGCGCAACGAGGCGGTAGAGATCCTGGAAGAGTCGACCGGGTTTGACAGGGACCTACTGGTAGCTGCCTCAAGAAATCTGCTTGTAAGGATATTGAACGACTATTCCCGCTTCTCAGTGGGCACCATCGACCGGTTCTTCCAGGGGGTGATCCGATCCTTTACCAGGGAGATTGGTCTGCCGGCCGGTTTTAACCTGGAGCTTGACCGGGACCGCATCCTGGGGGAGGCTGTTGACAGGATGTTCCTGGAGCTTGGTGAAGATAAGGAAATGCTTAACTGGATGCTCAGTCTGGCCGAGACGAGGATCGAAGCCTCCCGTGGCTGGAATTTCAGGAGTGAGATCATTGGACTGGGCGAGGAATTGTTTACTGAAGAATACCAGGAGGTGATGCTCAGGTATGGCGCAGGGATCAACAGGGACCGGCTCAGAATCTTCATGCGCAGGCTTGACGAGATGGAGACATCGGTCACCAGCCAGGTAAGAGACAAGGCTGAGGAGGCAGTTGCAGCGATCCGGGATGCTGGTCTGGAGCTAAAAGATTTTCACGGTGTCTCACGGAATCCGGCATCCTATTTTTTCAAGGCAGCAACGGGTGAAAGGATTTTACTCACCGACGGACAGAAGAATAGTCTGCACGACATTTCAAAATGGAGGAAAGAGGAGGACAGCAACCAGGCCAGGGTCGCTCTGATAGATGGTTTACTTCAGCCTGCGCTCCGGGAAATTTACGGCAAGACCATCCTCCTGAATTCGTTTGAGTCCGTAAGGGAATATGTGTATACGCTTGGTATACTGAATGATATTTCGGAAAGGATTCTTGATATCACCGACGAGAAAAACCTCTTCCTGCTCTCAGATGCCTCGCGGTTCCTGAAGGGATTGATCGCAGACAATCCAACGCCGTTCATTTACGAGAAAACCGGGAGTTTTATTGATCATATCATGCTGGATGAGTTCCAGGATACGTCAGTTTTTCAATGGGAAAATTTCAGGCCCCTGCTGGAGCATACGTTGTCCACCGGCAAGGAGAACATCGTTGTCGGGGATGTCAAGCAATCGATCTACCGCTGGCGGAATTCAGACTGGAAGATACTGGCGGACAGGGTAGCTGTGGCCTTTCCCGGATATGAGATCGGCCAGGAATCCCTGGATACGAACTGGAGAAGTGAGGAGCTGATCGTCAGGTTCAATAACACCCTGTTCACACGGGCTCCCGGACTTGTCAGGGAACGCATCAATGAAGAATCTTCCGCGATCTGGATGGATGAGGCAGACAGACAAAAATGGGATGATCTTTTCACAGTGGCATACAGCGAGGTTATCCAGAAGGTCCCGAAAAGCAAAGCAGGACCGGGTGGATATGTTCGGGCTGAGATCCTGGCGGAAGATGATCGTAAATTCAAGGATATTTCGCTGGAAAGGGTTCCGGAATGGATCAGGGAGTTGCAGGATGCGGGATATGCGTCTGGTGATATTGCGATCCTGGTGAAAACCAACCGCGAAGGGGCTGAGGTCGCCAGGTTGCTGATGACCCTTCAAGGGGAGCAGGACGACAGGTACAATTACAATTTTGTCTCCAATGATTCACTATTCCTGGACAGAAATGTCGCTGTTAAATTTATCACCAGTGTGCTTAAATTCCTTCAGAATGAGCGCGACCAGCTGAATAATATTTCACTTGGCTACTACCTGTGGATCATTGCGGAAGACGGAAGCGATGTTACCAGTGCATTTGTTCCGGGAAATACGATCGGAGAGCTACTGGGAGATAAATTCGCAGCAATGGTTCCGGCAATGAAAAGAAAACCGCTGTTCGAACTCGTTGAAACGATCATTGAATTTTTCGGACTTGAAAAAAGAACTCCAGATCTTCCCTATATACAGGCATTTCAGGAGGTGGTGCTGGAATTACAGCACAATGAGCCCGGGAGTCTGCACGACTTTATCCGTTACTGGGAGGAGTACGGTTCACGCAAGTCGATCACGGTCTCGGAAGAGCAGGAGGCCATCCGTATCATCACCATCCACAAGGCCAAAGGACTGCAATTCAAGACTGTTATTCTGCCATTTTGCGATTGGGAACTGAGCCCTTCCTCGTCCGGTTTTAATGATTCGGTATTGTGGTGTAACACGGAAGGAACCCCCTTTGACTCTATTCCCGTGGTGCCGGTAAAATTTAAGAAATCTTTGAAGGAGTCGCTATTTTCAGAAGCTTACCTGGAAGAACTTGTAATGGGGCATGTCGACAGTCTGAATATCCTGTACGTTGCACTTACCCGTGCGGAAGATGCCTTGCTGATGGGAATACCGGAACCTGATAAGAAGAACAGGATCCGATCTGCCGGCCAACTGGTCATGTCGGCAGCTGCGATGAATAAACAGCAATTGGATCCCCTGCAGGTGGATCTGGAAAACCATGTGACGGAAACAGGGTTTGAACTGGGTTCACTCGGAAATTCCCACAAAAGGGATACATCGGAAAAAGCGCAGTGGCAGATCGATAATTATCCGGTAAGCTTCCGCAATGAAAATCTGAGATTGAGCCTGAAGAGCAGGGATTATTTCCAGGATCAGGCAGGACAACAGGAAAACCATCTTGATTTCGGAAACCTGATGCACGAAATCTTTGGGATGATCCGGTCGAATGCTGATGTGCCACATGCAATTCAGAAATATATGCGTGAAGGTATCCTCACCAGGGACCAGTCGGAAAAGTTGCAGGATCTGATCTATGTAAAACTTAAGGAGCCTGCAGTGATAGACTGGTTTCAGGGTCAGGCTGAAGTGATCAATGAAAGGGATATATATTCAGATGGGGAGGTGTACCGGCCCGACAGGGTGATGATCATGAATGACAGGACCATCGTTACTGATTATAAATTCGGCGATGCAGAGCTTGCCTCCCATGAGAGACAGGTCAGGCGATATGCATCCCTGCTGGAAGAGATGGGATACCGCAATGTTGAGGGGTACATCTGGTACGTGATGGTGGAAAAAGTAATAAAAGTGGTCTAAAATGAAGTTTGACTGGGGAACAGACCGGAGATTCAATGCGTATTCCGACTATTTCAGGAAGGAATTCGGAGAACGCGTGCAGAAACTATCTGTAAATGCAGGATTTACCTGTCCGAACAGGGATGGCACCGTGGGTCGGGGAGGATGCACATTCTGCGACAACAGCGCATTCAACCCTTCTTATAATGACGCATGCAAACCGGTGAAACAACAGTTGGATGAGGGAATTGAATTTCACCGCAGGAGATACAGGAAAGTGACGAAATACCTGGCCTATTTCCAGGCCTATTCCAACACCTATTCGCCCCTTGAAGAGCTGAAACGCATTTATCAACCCGCACTTGAACATCCGGAAGTTGTAGGGATCGTGGTCGGCACACGTCCCGATTGTGTTGACACCGAAAAACTCGAGTATTTCCGCACCCTGTCGGAAAAGCGTTTCCTGGTCATTGAATATGGAATTGAATCTGTTCGGGACGAAACGCTTAACCTGATCAACAGGGGGCATACATTTGAGCAGGCCCGTCAGGCCATCACTGAAACTGCCCGAAGAGGGATCAGAACGGGTGGGCACTTTATCATCGGGTTGCCAGGAGAGACAAGGCAGCAGCATATCGATGACACAGCGATCATCTCCTCCCTGCCGCTGCATAGTGTGAAGTTTCACCAGTTGCAGTTGATCAAAGGAACCGTAATGGAGAGACAATATCAAAACCAACCGGCGAGCTTTCAATTTTATGAAATGGAGGAGTATCTTCAGATGATGGCCGATATCATTGAGCGTATCGATCCTGGAATCGTTGTGGAGCGTATTGCGGGTGAGGTAAATCCTGGAACAGCAGCCCGGGAAGGTTGGGGAATCAGGTATGACCGTGTACTGCAAAGATTTGAGGAGATATTGAAGGAGCGGGACAGCTGGCAGGGCAAGAAATTGAATACTGACGGTTCCTGACGGAATGGTTTTCGAGAACAGGACAATGGGTTGAATAGAGACACAGGTTTAATTGGACAAAGAAGAATAAATTAGGATGAATTCATTTCTGGAAATACTGGCAAAACATCTGGTTGAAAAGTCGGCCGGAGAGCTTTCGGACCACTGCTTTGTTTTTCCGAACCGCCGTTCCGGCCTGTTCTTTAAACGATACCTGGTAAAACACATCCCAGGGATTACCTGGGCCCCTGAGATCGTTACGATCAATGAGCTAATGAGTGGTCTCAGCGGACTGGAAACTTCGGATCCACTTGACCTCCTGTTCGATATATACGGAATCTATGAGCAGGTTGCTGCAGAACCTGAGGCGTTTGATGAATTCTATCCGTGGGCAGAGATGATGATCTCTGATTTTGACACACTGGATAAGTACATGGTTGAACCGGGCGCCATATTCAGGAACATCAGGGAGCTGAAAGAGATTGATGAGGCATTTGGCGGACTTGATGATGAGCAGGTCGCGTTCATAAGGAAATTCTGGCGAAGCTTTCACCAGGGCGAACCCACCAGGGAAAAGGATGTCTTTCTCTCTACGTGGAGCCTGATGCCAAAAATCTACGATGGTCTGAATGAGATACTGGATCACCGGAGTGAGGGATATGAGGGAAGGATCTACAGGCGGGTTGCAGAGACCGGGGTGGAACAGCTGGATGGTAAGATCCAGGGCAGGCAATATGCATTTATCGGATTCAATGCTTTGAGTGCCAGTGAAAAGCAGCTGTTCAGGAAATTGAAAAAGCGGGGAGTGGCTTCCTTTTACTGGGACTGTGATGAATTATACGTATCGGATGAAAATATGGAAGCAGGCAGGTTCTTGCGGGAGAACATGGAAGAGTTCCCGCAGGAGGAGGGACCCCTGACATTTGATTCCAGGGGGAAGGATCGTAAGATCCGTATCTTCGATCTTCCTTCAGATATTCTCCAGGCCAAAACAGTAAATAAGATCCTTTCAGAACGGGACGTTCCGATCGAGGAGGCCAGTGATACTGCCATCATTGCATGTGATGAAAATCTATTGATGCCTGTACTCTATTCCTTGCCTCCACAGGTAGACCATGTGAATGTAACCATGGGGTACCCATTTACCAATACACCACTGTATAGTTTTGTTGAGAGCATTCTTCGCCTGTATCGTCACGCCGGTAAAGACAGCAAAGGGAATACCAGGTATTACAATCGCGATGTCCTGTCGGTCCTGAATCACCAGTATTTCAATATGATCTCAGGGAAAGATCCCCAGTCACTTGTTGAGAGGATCACCCGGGAGAATCGTGTATACCTGAACCCTGGATTTTTCGAGGAGGATCCTGAACGAATGATCTTTGATGAAGTGTCCACACCGGCCGGTCTTATCAAGGTGCTCAATGAGATCCTGCGGTATATGCTGTCCAGTTTTGTGGATGAGGACAAACAATCCTTCCGGGAGCTGGAACGTGAATATGTGCTGGTAATGATGAGCAGGCTCAATAAACTGGCCCGGATCACAGATGGACGATCCGAAGTGGAGATGAGTACTTTCATGCGCCTCTTCAGGAGAGTGATCGCAGGTCAGCGCATCCCTTTTACCGGGGAGCCTTTGGCCGGGTTGCAGGTGATGGGTATCCTGGAGACCCGGTTGCTCGATTTTGAAAACGTGATCATGCTTTCTGTAAACGAAGATGTAATGCCTGATACGTCATCGGGGTTTTCCTTCATCCCATATTCGATGAGGATTGCATACGGACTTCCGACACGGGAAGAGATGGATGCAATCTATGCATACTATTTTTACCGGGTCATCCAGCGGGCTGCAAAGGTAGACCTATTGTATAAGGGAGCAACGGATGGAGTGAGGTCCGGGGAGATGAGCCGTTACCTTTACCAGTCATATTATGATCTTGGTGCAGAGATCATCAGACCGGTCATGCCGGTCAGTTCTTCAGCCGGAAGGTCAATCACGATCCAAAAACGGCCCGAGGTGATGGCCGGACTGGACCAATACCTGGAAGGTAACGAGGATGACAGGTACCTGTCCCCCTCCTCGCTCAATACTTACATCGAATGTCCCCTCCGTTTTTATTTCAGGAAGATCGCAAAGATCAGGGAACAGGAGGAGTTGCTCGAGGAGGTGGATGCCATCGGTTTCGGAAATATACTTCATCATACCATACACCAGCTATATGAAGGTATTGCTTCCCGGGGAGCGATCGCATCAAAAAATGATTTTGAGGCTCTGTTGGAGGGAGAACTGCTTGATAAAACCCTCACGGCGGCATTCAGGAAGGAGTTTTTCGGCACCGACAGGAACAGGGAGATCGAGGGGCGGAACCTCGTGATCCTTGCCATCATCAGGAAGTACCTTCTAAAGGTCATTCAAAAGGATGCTGAGCAGGCACCACTCCAGCTGATCAGCCTGGAGGAAAATCGTGTGATCACCCGTGAAATATCTGTGGGAGAGAAACAGATGAAGGTAAGGATCGGAGGACTGATCGACCGGGTAGACAGACCGCATGGAGGTGTTACAAGGATCATTGATTATAAAACCGGGAAGGCCGGGAGATCGTTTGATTCAATTGAAGCACTGTTCGACGGAGAAAATGTGAAGCGCAATAAGCAAGCCTTCCAGGCACTTGTCTATGCATTGTTATACCTCGAGGAACACCCTGAAGAACCTCTGATGCCGGGGCTGTATGTGGTGCGGGACCTCTTTGGTGAAAAGTATACCCCACACTTTGAGATGGGAGTAAGCAGAAAGAAGGAGCCGTTACTATCATTCAATGAATTTAGTGAACCATTTGATCAACTTTTAAGGGGTGTTCTTGAAGAGATCTTCGATCCGACTGTTCCTTTCAGGCAGACGGAAGTTACAGAGCATTGCAACTATTGTGATTTCAAAGCAATTTGTGACAGGTAGCAGATTTCCAACTTATTTATATCTTTATTGAACTGAAAGAAACAATTATGATTCCCGGATACACCTCATTCCAGGTTGAGATCAAGAACCTGAAGTTTAAAAACAAGAACGGGCACTACTACAAAAAGACAGCCATCATCACATTCCAGGTTGAAAAAAGAACAAAGCCCCTTGTTGAATTGCTTGGTTATGTGGATGAGGAGGAGATATACCAGATGATCGACAGGGGTGAGCCGGTCATACTTGATCAGTGTTACATTGCAAGATTTTCACTGGATCATTTCCGGTCGGCACGCAACCTGGATAGGAAGGCACAGGTCAGGATCAATGGCTTTTCGGCTACCGGGTCATTTTTTGATTCTTCCCTGCCATTTGATTTCTCACATGCAATATTTGACCAGGAGCGTTTTGATCTGACCTCTTCATGGTTTCACAGGGGGGCACTCAATTTCGATTCAGCCCGGTTTAAATGCGGACAGGTAAGTTTTCACAATGTGATCTTTTCCGATTACAATTTTGATTTCAAAAATGTTGTGGTCGAAGATGCCTATGTCAATTTCAGAAATGCAGTATTCGGCAACGGTTCAAAGGATTTTCAATATACAGAGTTTGGTGATGGAGACATCTCATTTGCGAACACGGAGTTTTCGGGTGGTGATGTTAGTTTTATCAATGCCGATTTTGGTGGTGGTGAGATCTCATTCAAAGTGGCCCGATTCGGCACTGGGAAAGTTGATTTTCATTATGCAAAATTCAAGAACGGGAAGATCAGCTTTGAACGCACTGAGTTCGGAGATGGCCGGGCTGACTTCAGAACGATTGAGTTCGGGTCGGGCCGCGTGAATTTCAATCGAGCTCAATTTGGGGACGGGGAGGTCACATTTGAGGCAAGTGAGATGGATTCCGGGAAATTCAGTTTCAAGCGGGTGGCTTTCGGGAAGGGATCGATCAGCTTTGAGGAGGCGATCTTCAGGGGAATCGATGTAAGCTTCGAACGCACGGATTTTGGTTCTGGTAATATCTCCTTTTACAAATCAGTCTTTCATACTTTGTCATTTCGCTTTTGCCATCTGGATGACTATGTCGACCTGCGTCTGCAGGAATGCAAGTTCATCGATCTGTCCAATACGATCGTCAGGGACATCATCGACCTGAATCCGTATGAATTTGATCTGAAAGTAGAAACGATCAGGTTTGCGGGTATGCGGCTGATCGGCAGGATCTATATCGACTGGAAGCAAAACCATGTGAAATCATTGATCAAGGGACAGGAAGGCAGCAATCAGCGTATCAGAGCAGAGCAATTCAGGATACTGAAAGAGAATTTTAGTCTGTGCGGACAGTATGAGGATGAAGACCATGCTTATGTTGAATTCAAGCGGCATGAAGCACGCGCCAACCTGCAGGAATCTCTGACGATGAGCAAGCTGAATGGAATATGGAGCTACCCGGTATACTGGTTTAAACTTACGCTCTTTGATAAAGCCGGGTTGTATGCCACCAGTCCGATCCGGGTGCTTGCCACCATGCTCACTGTCTTCGTGATCTTCAGTCTGGTATATATAATGATGATCACTACCTCAGGCGCCGACATTATTGCTTCTGTGGATGATTCCCTGTCAGTTGTTGCAAGATCGTTTTACCACAGTGCCATCACCTTCCTTACCATCGGGTACGGAGATCATTTTCCATTCCGGGGTATTCGATGGGTTTCTTCATTGGAAGGGTTTGCAGGACTTTTCCTGATGTCCTATTTCACTGTTGCATTTGTAAGAAAGGTATTGCGCTAATCATCATCGAGCAGGTCAGGTCGCAATCTGCGTGTTTTCTCCAGTGCCTGTTCATGGCGCCAATCATCAATCTTTGCAGCATGTCCGGAGGTCAGCACTTCAGGAACTGTCCATCCCTTGTAGTTCGCTGGTCGGGTATAAACAGGGGCAGAAAGCAGGTTGTCCTGGAAAGAGTCTGAAAGTGCAGAACTACTGTCTGAAATAGCCCCGGGTATGATCCTCACCACACCGTCGGTGATCACAGCAGCTGCAAGTTCACCCCCTGAGAGCACATAATCCCCGATTGACAATTCCATGGTGACCAGGTGATCCCTGACCCGCTGGTCAACCCCCTTGTAGTGCCCGCAAAGAATAATGATGTTTTTCATGTTACTGAGCTTATTGGCAACTGACTGTGTAAATTTTGGAGCATCCGGTGACGTGTAAATAACCTCATCGTAATTTCGTTCTGATTTTAATTGAGTAATTGCAGCTTCGATGGGTTGTACCGACATCACCATTCCGGCTTCGCCACCAAATGGATAATCATCCACCTTCCTGTGTTTGTTGTTGGAATAATCCCTGAGATTGTGTACGTTGATTTCGGCAAGTCCCTTATCTCTCGCTCTTTTGATGATTGAATGGTCAAAGGGCCCTTCGAGCAATCCGGGCAGTACGCTGATAATGTCGATCCTGATCATGAAACAAAAATAAGCAAATCCTGCGGTATTCAGGAATGATCAGGCGAATGTGTCTTCGAACAGTTTTTTTGACAGATGATTGGAATTCATGAGAAATTCTGTAACTTGTATTCACTGATCTAATTATAATCCTCTGGTTCTATGGAGTATCCTGATAATAATGAACATCGCGAAGATGATCCATTAGAAAATACGAATAACGATAAAAAAATAGCTGAGGATCCTGCATCCCGGCCCGAAAAAGAAACATCTTCCAAGGATCAGTCGCCTGATCCTGTTGAATTCCCCGGAGCCGAAAAGGAGGCATCAGATGCATCATCAAAAGAAGAGACGGTGAGCGAATCTGAAGGTTTCGATGAAACAGCTTCTGAAGACCCTGCATCCAATAAGAAAGCTCCGAAAAAATCCCAAAAGAAACCTTCAGATCCCAGTGAAGAGGAGGAAGAGAAATCTGCCGGTGGTGATTCAAATCCTACAGTGAAAGATGATGTGGAATCTGTCAAAACACCCTCTGATCAGCCGGCAGATGATAAAGAGGCTGTTTTTGAGCAGGAAGAGAGCGAACGTGCGGAGAAAAAACATGATACAGACAAGAAGGATCGCAAACAGGAAGATGACGCCAGGGAGACGGTCAATTATGAATTACTTAGCAAACCTGACCTGGTGAAGTTCCTCGACGATCTGATCAACAATAAGCCTTTCGGGGAACTGCGTTCTGAGGTAGATGAGATCGAGGCTGTCTACAACAGGAAAGTCGGGGAGGAGATGGAAGCCAAGAAGGAACGGTTCCTGGCAGAAGGAGGACTGGAACAGGATTTTAAACCTGCTGAAGACCCGGTGGACAGGGAAATGGGAGAATTGCTTGAAAAATACAGGAGCCTGAAATCGGAATTTAACAAACAGCTCGAAGATGAGAAAGAAAAAAATCTGGCTGAAAAGAATGAGATCCTTGAAGAATTCAGGATCCTGATGGAGGGACAGGAGCGTTTCGACCATACATTCAGGAAATTTAAACAACTTCAGAAGAGGTGGTTTGATATTGGGATCGTTCCCAAACAAAATGTGAGGGACCTTTGGAATTCCTATAATTTCTTTGTTGACAAATTCAATGACTATGTGAAGATCAACAGGGAACTCAGGGAAATGGACCTGCAAAAAAATTATGAACAGAAGATCAGCTTGTGTGAGAAGGCAGAGGAGCTGGCAAAAGAGAAGGATGTTTCAACTGCATTTCGTACACTTCAAAAATATCACGCCCAGTATCGTGAGATCGGACCTGTCCCCAGGGAGCATAAAGATTCTTTGTGGGAGCGGTTTAAAGCCGCGACCTCGGTAATCAACAAAGCCCACCAGGAATTTCAATCCGAACTGAAAGAATCGCTTGTCGATAACCTCGAGAAGAAGAGAGGGTTATGTGAAAAAGCGGAGGCAATTGCCGAACAAAATCCTGAGAAACACAACGGGTGGGTGGCAAAAACAAACGAATTACTTGCTATCCAGAAGGAGTGGAAGACCATTGGTTATGCACCAAAAAAAGACAACAATAAAATATATGCACGCTTCCGGAAAGCATGCGACATATTCTTTGATAAAAAGGCCAAATTCTACGAAAAGACCTACGAGCACCAGAAGGAGAATATGGATGCAAAACGCAGGATCATTGAAGAGGCGGATGAGTTAAAGGACAATACGGATTGGAAAAGCACAACAGACAAACTGATCGAATTGCAAAAAAAGTGGAAGGAGATCGGTCCGGTTCCCAGGAAGGAATCTGACAGGCTGTGGAAGAAGTTCCGGGCTTCCTGTGATCATTTTTTCAACAAAAAGTCTGAATTTTTCAGTGGAAAGAACGATTCTTATGAAGATAACCTGAAGGAGAAAAAGGCACTTATTGAAGAGATGGAGCGTATTGATCCACCTGCAGATCTTTCCAAACTTCAGTCAGCCCTGGTGGATTTTCAGCGCCGTTATAACGAGATTGGTTTCGTGCCTGTGGAGGTAAAGGACAAGATACGCGACGATTTTAAATCGGCCATGAATGGGATCATTGACAAGACAGATCTGCCAGAACAGGAGAGGTCCCTGATGCGTTACAGGATAAGGATAACAGCCATACTTAACAGTCCGCGATCGGATAGTAAAATCCGGTTTGAACGGGATAAAATGGTGAGCAAGCTGCAGCAGCTTAAGAATGATATCGGTGTGTGGGAAAATAACATCGGCTTCTTCAAGGAGACAGAAAGTGCGGAAGAGACGATCTCGGAATTCAATGAAAAGATAGAGGAGGCACACAATAGAATTGAGTTGCTTGAGGAAAAGGTTCGGATCATTGATGAACTGGAGGATGATATCTAGTTGAAAAAAGCTCGAAATATAGTTTCATTCCAACCTAGATTATTTATTACTTTGTGCCTTAATCTTAATCTCCCAAAAGTTTGACCAAGACAAAGTATGTTTTCGTGACGGGTGGGGTTACCTCCTCACTTGGTAAAGGAATTATTTCCGCCTCACTCGGACGCCTTCTCCAGGCCCGCGGTTTTTCTGTAACTATTCAGAAGCTGGACCCTTATATCAATGTGGATCCCGGTACACTGAATCCCTACGAGCATGGAGAGTGTTACGTAACGGATGACGGTGCAGAAACCGACCTGGACCTCGGGCATTATGAACGGTTTTTGGATATCCAGACTTCCCAGGCCAACAACGTGACCACAGGCAGGATCTACCAGTCGGTGATCAATAAAGAACGCCGTGGGGATTACCTGGGAAAGACCGTACAGGTGATACCACATATTACAGATGAGATCAAGCGCCGTATCACCCTGCTGGGAAAGTCAGGCAAATATGACATTATCATCACCGAGATCGGTGGCACCGTTGGTGATATTGAATCTCTTCCATATATTGAAGCGGTCAGGCAACTTCGGTGGGATCTCGGGCATAACAATACTGCGATCATCCACCTTACGCTGGTTCCTTTCCTGAATGCTTCAGGTGAACTGAAGACGAAGCCTACCCAGCATTCAGTAAAGGTATTACTGGAAAACGGGATTCAGCCTGACATACTTGTGTTGAGGACAGAGCACCAGCTCACCAAAGAGATACGTAAAAAGGTGGCACTGTTTTGTAATGTTAACCTGGAGTCGGTGATCCAATCCATCGATGTTTCAACGATCTACGAGGTTCCGCTCCTGATGCAGGAAGAAAATCTTGACAAGACCGTAATGGCAAGGCTTAATATTGAGCCCCGGGACGGGATTGACCTGAAGCCCTGGAGGAATTTTGTCAAAAAGCTGAAAAACGCCAAAAGGGAGGTGAACATTGCACTGGTTGGTAAATACGTTGAACTTTACGACTCCTACAAATCGATCCTGGAATCGCTCACCCATGCCGGCGCACTCAATGATGCGAAAGTGAATGTTACCTGCCTGCACTCAGAAATGATCTCCCCGGAGACGGTGAATGAAGACCTTGCCGGATATCACGGAATCGTTGTGGCACCCGGATTTGGTGACAGGGGAATCGAAGGAAAGATATTTGCCGTTCAGTATGCCAGGGAAAACGAAATACCCTTTTTCGGGATATGCCTCGGATTGCAATGCGCAGTGATAGAATTTGCCAGGAATATTCTTGGATATAAGGATGCACATTCCACAGAGATGACCAATATCACTACCCATCCCGTTATCGACCTCATGGAAGAACAGAAAGGTGTTACTGAAAAGGGAGGTACCATGCGACTGGGCGGTTATGCCTGTGAACTAGTGGAGGAATCCAGGGTCTACAAGGCTTATAGGAAGAAACTGATCAGGGAACGTCACCGCCATCGCTATGAGTTCAATAATGATTTTCTTGAGGAATTTGAATCGAAAGGCATGGTCGCAGCCGGGATCAATCCTGAAAGTAACCTGGTAGAGATCATGGAACAGCCCGGACATCCCTGGTTCATCGGTACACAGTTTCACCCGGAATACAGCAGTACAGTCCTTAATCCACATCCCCTCTTTATTAGTTTTATTAAGGCAGCTGTTGAACATGCAGGGTAATGCCGTTTACCGAAAATCCACGGACTTTTCTAAATTAATCCTGATTATTTAAGCTAAAACATTACTTTTGTGGCGGTTATTAAAATGTTGAGATAATGGACAGAAATTCAATTGTTGGAATCGTTCTTATCGGATTGATCCTTGTCGGATACAGTCTGATTACCAAGCCTGCACGTGAAGCACAGATGGAGGCTATCCGCCGCAGCGATTCTATAGCCAGGGTCGAGCAGGCAAGGCAGGAGAAATTGGCCGTTGAACGTACCCAAAATCCAGCTGTCGACATAGCGCAGGAGAGCAGTGAAGAGGATTCTGCCATTCAAAAACAGCAGGAACGAAACTTTGGCGTGTTTATGTCCGGACTGCAAGGTGAGGAGCAACATGTCAGCATCGAAAATAAACTTATCAAACTGGACCTTTCCACAAAGGGGGGGCGACCATACAGCGCTACACTGAAAAAGTACCAGACACACGATTCACTTCCCGTGGTGCTTTTCGATGGAGATTCATCACAGTTTGATCTCCAGTTTTTTGCTGATAACCGCAGGATCAATACAAGTGACCTATATTTTACATCAAGTACGAACAGAAATCTTGATGCAACGCAGGAAAGTAAAAGTGTCACCATGCGGCTGGATGTGGGTGAGGACGCATATATTGAATATGTATATACCCTGCATCCCAAGAAATATATGCTGGATTTTGATGTTCGCATGGTTGGAATGGACCAGTACAGGACCGACAATGTGACCTACCTGTATGAAGTATATTTTCCCTCAACGGAGAAGGGGTATCAGAACGAAAACAATTACACAACACTATATTACCGCTATAAGCAAGGTGACATAGAGAAATTCAATATGCGCTCAAAGAAGTCGATCCAGGAGGAGTCGGCCCTGACACAGCTTGAATGGATTGCCTATAAACACCAGTTCTTTTCAACGGTATTTATTGCGAAGGACAATTTTGAAAGTGCCTATATGATGAATGAACGGTTCGACGATCCGGGAAAGTACATCAGGCATTTTTCC
>CAKZNC010000167.1 GCA_937129385.1 uncultured Bacteroidota bacterium | reverse complement strand
TGGCGTTCAAATTATATCACTTCTGGCGTATACAACGTATATGTCAATGATATAATGGTTGTTGAACAATTTGATACCCGGAATTTAATTGACGGGATATTCAGTATTGATCCAAGCTTGTATAAATTCTGGCCGGATGGAAAAGGTTTTAATCAGTTTGACTTTTTGGTCGAAATCGAAGCATTTGGTTCTGTAAAATTCACACTGGAATACACCGGACCCGGTGATTCAAACAGCAATGGGCTGGTCATGGATTTTATTGGATTGTTTACATTTAATAACTAACTGTCTGCTAATGCTACCTAATAAAATGAAAAATTTTTCACCATATTTTTTCCTGCTGGTATTTGTATTCACTTTGCCACATCTCGATGTCCTTGGTCAGGACACGCTGCTGGTCTCGGGTAAGATTGTTGCAAAAAAGGAGCAAGCACTGGAAAACGTTTCCGTAAGTGTAGAGGGAGCTGATATTGCACCTGTTATTACAGGAAAAAATGGCGAATTCCAGATTAAGGTTCCAGATGGATACAACTGGTTGATGATTCAACCCATCGGAAATTATAAGGAAAAGAGAGTATTCCTTAACCATCGGGAAAATCTTTTGATTTCTCTTTCAGAAGACGATATTTTATCCGGGTATGACGAAGTGCAGATAATCAATAACATAGTCAGCAGAAGAGACATTATTGGTGCATACACACAAGTAGATCTTGAGAAACTCAGCCACAAGAATTATGTTACCATTGACGAAGCCCTTGCTGGCAATGTCCCTGGTCTTTTGGCCACAGATTTTTCCGGCATGCCTGGCCAGGGAATAGTCAGTTCTATACGTGGGATCCATTCCATGAATGCCAATAACGCACCGCTTTTTATTTTAAACGGAATGCCCCTTGAAAAACAGGGATTGTTTCTTTCCCGAATTGATGGAAATACCTATAGCCCGCTAACAAACATAGATCCATTTGATATTACAAAAATAACCATACTGAAGGATCCCGTATTGACTTCAGTATATGGGACCAAAGCATCCAATGGTGTGATACTGATTGAAACGTTGCAACCGAAATCAACCCAGACTGACATTGATATTGGTGCACAAACAGGTATCAACCTGCCGATTGAATTTATACCCCAGCTGAACAATGTGCAATATAAGAGCCTGGCAAGTGAAGTGTTAAGCACATCAATGCTTGGCGGTGAAAATGTAGAAGAAAATTTTCCGGGCTTATTCCTTGATCCGGAAGACAAAAACTATTTCAAATATTTACATAATACAAACTGGCAGGATTACGTGTTCTCACAGGGTATTATGCAAAAATATTACTTCAATGTGAAGGGAGGCAGCGAAATAGCGAGATATGGGTTGTCAGTGGGTTATCATGATCAGGATGGTATTTTCGAAAACACAAGGTATAATAGATATAATGTCCTTTTTGTGGGTCGCCTGAATATATTTCCAAAGTTCAAAATGGACGTGAATGCTGGTTTGACCAATAATAACGCATACCTGATGGAATCAGCAGTAGCGAAGGAAACCAGCCCTGTGTACACAAGTCTTGCCAAAGCTCCTATTTTCTACCCGTTCGCCTTCGATGATGATGGACAACAACTAAAGCAAATTGACGAAACGGATGAACTCGGAATCAGTAATCCTTATGCTGTCGTAGAAAATTTCAAAGGAGAAAATAAAAACTATCGTTTCATTGCTTCAGCTAAGGGAGAAGCAGACCTGCTGTCTTCTGTAAAGTTGATTTCATTATTTGGGTTGAACCTGAATACCATGGAAGAATTTATTTTTAAACCAAATATTGGGATGGTTCCTTATTTTGATGGTGAGGCACACAATGTATCACAAGCTTCAAATAATTATCTTTTCTCCTTCTTTACCAATAACTATCTCAGTTATACAAATGTGATCAAATCTATTCATCAGCTGGATATAAACGCCGGATTCAGGATTATGAAAAATTCATTCCAGGAAGATTTTGGTGAGACCAAGAACCTGCCTGAAAACGATGAGTTCACCACGCTGCAGAGTGGGCAGAGTAATCTCAGGTGGATTGAGGGTCAATATGCACGCTGGAATTGGCTCTCGGTTTACAGCCAATTGCATTACAAATTCAAAAACAAATACCTGTTATCTGCCAGTGTGACTAGCGATTTTTCCACCAGAACCGGGAGAATGGCAGAAGTTCCATTTACTCTGTTTAATATGCCATTTGGTCTGTTTTATTCTGCAGGCGTAGGATGGCGGATTTCAGAGGAAGATTTTCTCAATACGAGGAACGGATTGGAAAACCTGATGCTACGATTATCTTACGGTACCACCGGTAATGATGATATTGGCGAACGAAGTGCACTGAACTATTATGAAACCACCAGGTACAGGGAAACCTCCGGCTTAATTCCCGGTGCGCTGCCCAATGCAACACTGCTTTTTGAAACAAAGAAGGAATTAAACCTTGGATTGGACCTCTCACTCTGGGGGAACCGAACGAGTGTTTTCCTCAACATGTTCAGTACCGTAACTGATGACTTGATGATCCTGGAACCTCAACCTGCGTATATGGGATATAAATATAAACCAATCAATGCAGGCACATTACGGAATAAGGGATTGGAAATATCCATTTTTCAGCGCATTCTTGATTTCCAAAATCTAAAATGGGACATTCAAGCCAATCTAACAACACTTTCAAATGAAATTACTTACCTGAACGAAGATGAACTAATTACCTCTTTTACAGGAGGTGAATTCGTATCCAGGGATGGTGATCCTTTAAATACTTTTTATGGATATGAGTTTGAAGGTGTTTTTGCTTCTTATGAGGAGGCCGCGGAGGCAAACCTGGTAAATGAGAAAGGTATTGCATTTGGACCAGGGGATGCTAAATATAAAGATATATCCGGACCAGAGAACATTCCAGATAATGTAATCAACAGATATGACAAAATTAACCTTGGCTCTCCAGTGCCGGATTGGTTTGGAAGTATTTCTACCGGGTTAAAATACAAGCGCTGGTCTTTGGATGCTATGGTTCAATTCGTATACGGTAACGAACTTTATAATTATACGCGTTACCTGAATGAAAGGATGACTGATCTATCCAATCAAAGCATTCATGTTTTGAACAGGTGGCAGTACGAGGGGCAGGTCACTGATGTCCCACGTGCACTCTGGGATGATCCGGTAGGCAATTCCGACTTTTCATCGAGATGGATTGAAGATGGTTCATTTATTCGACTAAAAAACGTTACGATAAGCTATATGATTACGGAAGAATTCCTTGTATTTAAAAATGCAAAATTCTATTTAACAGCCACGAATCTGTTTACCCTTGATAATTACCTGGGATATGACCCAGAATTCAGTTATTCATTTCACCCAATGCAGCAGGGAATTGATTACGGCTTAATGCCACAATTCCGACAATTCCTGGTGGGCGTAAAACTTGGACTCTAAATTTTTTTTTTGCAAATGCAATATCATATGAAAATTAGAAACAATCATAAGACCAACGCCAATCTATATCAGTTGATAAGCAGTGCTATACAACGGTTTCGAATAAATTACAATACATGGTGGAGTGTTTGCCTGGGCCTGCTCATATTGACATCCTGTGAAGATTTCATACATCCGGATCAGTTAATTATCAGGGAAGAGGAGGAAATGTATGCCGACTGGACGGAATTCAGGTCTGCTGAAATGGGCATATATGCATTGCAACAAAACCTTGTTGATCAACTTGTGGTTTTGGGCGAATTACGAGGTGACCTGTTAACAGTTACAGAAAATGCTACAAATGCACTGAAGGAAGTTAACAATTTTAATATCGGATTAGATAACCCCTTTGCCTCGCCAGTCAAGTTTTATAAATTAATTGTTGCCTGTAACAGGCTTATTTCACAGATTAAAATGTCACATCCCGAGGTGGTTAATATGCAGGAAACCGATATAAACATATATGACAGGCTCTATGGAGAAGTTAAATGCATGAGAGCATGGGCATACTTCAATGCAGTTAGGATCTATGGGAAAGTGCCCTATATCTATGAATCACTTACAGATGTTGAAGAGATTGAAAAATATGTGAATTCACCTGTTTCCTATACTGATCATGAATACATTAATTTTAATATTGATGGTTACTACAATGATACAATTCGAGATACTACTATTGTTTTAAACAAAAAATTCCTTGATCTGAGTGCTGTGATCGACACTTTTACAACAGAGCTTGAAAATGAAATCAAAGCGGTAGGGGTCAATCACAGTATAAATAACGGCGACCTTACCTGGGAAGTAACTGTCTGGACCAATTACGCATACCATGTCCTCCTGGGTCAGATGTATTTGTATGATGGAGATTATGTACAGGCCATTAACCACTTTAATCATATCCTTTTCAATTATAGTTCTGAAAACGCAGATATCCGGTTCGGACTGGATGATAAATTCTCAAATAATCAGTGGCAATCAATATTCCAGGGAATCGACCGATACGAGCACATTTATACATTATGGTTTGGGAAATCATACCAGCAAACACACAGTCTACAGACAATGTTTTCTGTGATCCCGCCTAATAAATATATGATTAAGCCTACGAAATATTGTATTCAGCTTTGGGAATCCTCATTTAATAACCAAATACCTGATTTGGTCAATAACAAACCGGAAGAATCCAGTATGATTGAACCTGGTATACCAGGAGATTTTTACAGGGGATATGGTGTAAGTTATAAGTATATCAAAAGCGGTACAGACATAAAAAAAGAATCCGTACAAAAAATGCTTTTGAATAAACAGACAGGCAATGATATTGATGTGAAAATTCTAATGGAAGATGCAGATACTGTGGTGAATAAATACAGCATAGGTAAAAATTCATACGCTAACGATGCCAATTTCATTATTTTCCGTGCGGCATCGGTACATCTTTATGCTGCTGAAATATATTCCTGGTGGGAATTTGACCACAATGGCATCATCAAGACAGAGATCAACACCAGTTTACAATATTTGAATAAGGGCAGCTACAACTCGAATCCAAATCAACTGGGCGTTCGCGGAAGAGTTGGTTTTGCAGATGATTATGAGGCTGTCAGCCTCGATAATATCATCTATCAACATGATCCTGTAACCAATGAGATTATTGGATATATTGATTTTACGGGTCGTCCGCTGACCGAGAAACAAAAATATCTTGTCGACAGGATCCTCGATGAGCGTGCACGTGAGCTCGCATTTGAAGGAGAACGCTATTATGACCTGGTCAGAGTTGCAAAACGCAGAAATGATCCTGCTTTCCTCGCCGATAAAATAGCAGAAAAATTTTCAGGTTCAGAAAAGGAAATAATCCGTCAAAAACTGATGGATGAGCAAAACTGGTATATTAATTATTTTGATTGAGAATTTAATGTTTTGTAAGGGTGCGAGTGAATATTAATGGACCTGTTTAGTTTTTTGTAAAAAATCTTACTCTTGTTTATATTATGAAAAACGAAATATTTATATATAACAACCGGTCCTTTGTAGTCATTGTAATTGCATGCGCCGCACTATTTGCTCCATTTTCCCTGGCTGCGCAAAAACTTGATTATCAATGCTACCAGATTGGCAATGATTACCCTGGAAATGCTGTTTGGGTACCGCATAATGTAGCAGATATATATGTAACCCCGGAAGGTACTGTTTATACAAATGTAACCTGGGAGGAAGCCGGTGCCAATGTTACTGAAATAAATCCCAACGGAACCATTACAAGAAATATCTGGGTCGGGAATCATGGAGGTGGTGAAGCGGTTACAGCAAATGCTACTCATATCTATTTTGCCGGCGATAACCACCGCACAGGCAATGAAGGGATCGACCGAAGGGATCGCAACAACATTTCTGTCTCCTCAAATCTTCATGTAGATTGTAGCGCAAAGGTCTTCGGGCTGGCATTAACGTCAGACAGGATTTATGCCTCGGTCAGGGAGGATGATGTAATAGAAGTCTTTGACCTGGATCTGCAGCCTAAACCAGGTGAAAACCTTACGGTCAATAGTCCGGAAGATCTCTCTATCGACAGCGAGGGAATGTTGTGGGTGCTGTTACCTGCTGAAAAAAAGCTCATCAAAATTGATCCTGGCAATAAAACTGTTATGGATGAAATCCAACTTAACTCAGATGTTGTTCCCGAAGATATTGCCATTGATAACCAGGACAAATTGTACCTAACTGATATCAGTCAGCGTAATCAGATCATTATCTTTAAAGACATCACTACTGATCCCGTTTTTGAAAAAAACTTTGGTTTCGAAGGTGGAATTCTTTCGGGTACAAGTGGATTGTACGGACCGCTGAAATTTGACATGCCGGTAGGCGTAGGAGTCGACGCCTCAGGAAATATTGTTGTAGCCAACCGCGCTGGCAGCAGAAATGGTAGTACAATCATTCAGAAATACGCCCCGGACGGCACTATGCAGTGGGATTTAAAGTGCGTAGTTTGGATCGATATGATGCAACCCGTTCCCGGAAATGAGAACATCGTTCATTCTTCAAGGGAAAAAATTGAAATTGATTATGTGAACCAGGAATGGAATTTTCTTGCAACTACCATCGATAAACACCAATATCCTGACGATTACAGGATATATGGGGATGAACACACCGGTCCAGCATGGATACGCGAACTTGAAGGTAAAAAGTTTATGTTTCTTACGAATATGCCTGGAACACGTGTTGATTTCTACAGGTTTGATGGAGAGATTGCGATACCTTCCGGTTATATCTCTGAAGAAAGCATTTGGTATGATTCCAATGGCAATGGACAAAAAGATGCAGGTGAAGTCGAAGGTCAGTTTACCGGGACTACCAGGGGGTTTTGGGTGGATATCAACGGGACTATCTGGCAAGCTTCCGAAACCAAAGGTATTTACATGTACCCGTTGGTGGGCATTCCTTCCAATGGAACTTTGCATTACGACCTCTCCGAAAGAATAAAATACAGTATGCCCGACCCCTTCACTGAATTACGCAGGATCAGGTTTTATCCTGAACAGGATAACCTGATGGTGATTAACGGATTTACGGAAGGTGAACTCAGGGATGTTAACCATCACTGGAAAAGAGCTGGAAAAGTATTCAGAGGATTCGAAAACTGGAAGGAAAGCTTTGGAAGTCCTGACTGGGAAATTATTCCCCCTTTTGAAGATGTATCAGGAGGGAATGGCGGAGACGCAAATATACAAACCTTTGAAGTCGTTGATAACTTCGTGTTCATGGCCCACAACGGTAGCTCTGCAGAATTGGGCATCAGTCGAGGTACCGTCAGTGTGTACAAAAAAGACGGAACCCTGGTTGGGTATATGACACCGACCAATGAAATGGGAAAGATTGGTATTTTGGATATTACAGAAGCCATGGTGGTCTATCAACTCTCCTGGGGACCGTATATTGTTGGAATTGAAGACGATGGAAAATCTAAAATTGTCGTATACCAATGGTGCCCTTCCGGAGATTGTATCCCTTCTTCAATGGAAATACAGTTGGAAGAACCTGATGATGATACCCTTTTTACTTACAATAATGTCTCAATAGAACCCACCATCAGCGCAGATACCTGCACCATCGACCGTGTTGAATTTTATACTGAGAATGGACTTCTGGGAATTTCCACTTCGCCACCTTATTCATTTACAATACCAGATACCAGCCTGGGAAAAGTATCCCTCCAGGCAATATTATTTGCAGAAAATGGGGCTTATAAATACTCCAACGAGGTAGCAGTTACCATCTCCAATGGCGACCCTGTAATCACCCTGAAAACAACATCTCAAAACATTGAATTCAATTTGCATGAACAGGTTCTACTGTCTGCAGAAGCCTTTGATTTTGATGGCCAGGTGGATTCTGTTCAGTTTTTCCAGGGAAATAAGATTATTGGAACTGCGTCGGATTTTCCTTTTGAAATGAATTGGGAACCCCGTGAGTCAGGAAACTTTTATTTACATGCTATCGCTTATGATGACCAGGGTAATGCAGGTATTTCCGGGGATT
>CAKZNC010000166.1 GCA_937129385.1 uncultured Bacteroidota bacterium | reverse complement strand
ATTCCACTCGTGCTGCTTTCTTTCCTGTACTATATTTTACCACGTGGTGCGAGACAAATCCTGGCGATCGTGATGATTACCATCGTGATACTGGGTTTCATTCACAATACCATCGCGCCGATTCAAGTCGGAACATTGCAGGATGCGGTTTTTCTAAGACAGGACAACCTGGCACAACCCCTTTCACTGTACATACTGGAGGCCCTGGGGATCCCTGCAATCTTCTTTTTTGTCAGATGGCTGATTCACAGGGGGTACCATAAACAAATACTGTACGTACTCATTGCCATGAATTTGATCATGGTCACCCAGAGTCTGATCGCTGCCGGTAATTCAGGCTCCTTTTTAAGGAAGGAGAATCCACCAACGGATCCTTCTGCATCCATTAATTTTTCAAAGGACCAGGAGAATATTGTCCTGCTGATCCTCGACATGTTCCATGGCTGGTATGTCAACAGGGCAATGGAAGAAAATCCGGGATTGAAGAACATCTATGATGGATTCGTCTGGTATCCCAATACGCTTGCAGTTTCGAACATTACAGGGTCCTCGATAGGTCCTATGCTGGGAGGAACCCAATACACACCTGACCGCCTGAACCAGGACGAGGACCAAAACCTGGAACAAAAGATTACCCATATTGCATCAGTGTTCAACAGGAAGATCAGGGAAAAAGGGTACAGGTATTCAGGAAACCATATCATCTATTCAGTGGATGATAGCCTGACCTATGATACCTATTTACCCAAATGGCACAAGGACTGGAACAATAAGAATGCCAGGCTGAATATCGGCGTGGAAAAAGAGATGGGATTTACCCTGCTCTGGAACAATGCATTGTTCTATACTGCACCTCTTGTGATCAAACCCGGAATCTATAACGAGGGAACCTGGTTCCATGGAAATATACAGATACATGAGAATACCCACAAAACCCAACCCTACCATTTCCTGAGACTTCTCCCACATATCTCGAATGCGGACAGCAAAGCGCCGAATTTTGTCTATCTCTACTCTCCAGCTACACACCATCCATGGGACAAGATGGATGAGAGCGGGAACCTGCACCCCAATGTTTCTCCCTATGAAAACAATAAGTGGGCCCTGGAAACACTGACCGCATGGATCGAATGGATGAAGGAGAATGGGGTGTATGACAACACGAAGATCATCATCGCATCTGATCACGGACCCCACTGGTGGTTTTATGAGGATGATGTGGACACAGACATTCCCATTACGCCAAATACCGAGGTAAAGAAGATCAATGAGCATGCCATGGGGTTATTTTCACTTTTAATGGTGAAAGATTTCGAAAATACGGGCGAACTTGAAGAGGACTGGCGTTTTATGAGCAATGCTGATATCAGTTCGATCATCTTCGGTGAGGATGATCCGACGAAAGCAGAACTGTCTGTTGACAGGACCCTTCCTTCATCGACGGTTCTGTGGGAAAGAAAGCTGTGGGAGAGGAATCAATTGCGTATTATAAAGCAATTTGAGGTGACCGGCAATATGTATGACCTGAATAACTGGAAAATCGTTGATTAAGACAATGGACCTTCTGAATCACATACTCGCACCATTCGACTATCTCATTGAGCACCTGTTCCTGCTGGGCTACCGTCTGACCAACAATTACGGGTTGGCAATTATCCTGCTCAGCCTTGCTGTCTCCCTTTTGTTGCTGCCCATCTTTGTGCTGATTGAAAGGTCCAAAAAGCGTGATGACGCAGTAAAGCGTAAAATGAAACCCCTGTTAGATGAGATCAAAAGATGCTACAGGGGACAGGAACGGTATTATTATATACGAACGGTCCACCGCCAGCATAATTACAACTCTTTCAGATCTCTGGTACCGATTCTTACGCTGCTGCTGCAGATCCCATTCTTTATTGCCGCTTACCGATTCCTTGAGAACTATGAACCGCTTACCGGCCAGGGATTCCTGTTCATCGATGACCTGAGCAGACCAGACAGCTTGCTGGGGCAGGTACATTTTCTGCCGGTCTTTATGACGCTGGTGAATCTCGTCACAGCATATTTCTATACCCGTTATGGCGACAAATCCGAACGCAGGCAAATGGTTGTGGTTGCAGGAGTCTTCCTGGTGCTATTGTACAATTTCCCGTCGGGCCTGGTTTTATACTGGACGATGAACAATGTATTCAGCTTCTTCAGGCTCTTCATCACGAATCCGGAAGTGTTCCGGAAAATGGGTGGCGAGAGCTTTTTCAGGAAATTCAGTTTATACAGACTGAAGCCCGGGATGGTGACCTCACCACCACGGGTCGGGGATATCCTGCGATCCTATCGAAAACAGTTCAGGTCTATGTTGCCGGGTCTGAAGATAGTTTTCCTTGTAATCCTCCTGATTTTTGTGGCGTCTCAGATCAATTGGGGCATCAGGTATGATTTCAGTGACATTGCCCTGCGGCTGATTACCGCACCCTTTGTAAGCCTTCTTCTCACCGGCCTGGCTGCATTGGGCTATGCAACTTTTCTCATGCTCCGGCCCGTAACAGCCAGGATTCCGATAAAGCCGGAATTTCATATCCTGCTGCTGTTTACAGCGATCTATTTCTTCCTCGCTGCCAAATACTACTTCACAGAAGAGAATGACGCCCTGCTGGTGATTGCTGTTATCCTGGCAATATCCCTGCAGGTAATCAGCCTGGTGAGATTTGCAAGGACCAGCGAAAAATCGAGACCGATCCTCTATCACCTGACTTCAGCATTCATTGCAGTGCTGCATATACTGCAACTGGTCAACCTGTTCGCAGTCATCAGCAGCGATGGAATCTCCCTTCATCTGCTTCACCTGGATATCAGTGTTGAATCAGCACCATGGATGGCAATTTCAGGCGCAGGAATACTGATTTCAATGCTCACTTTTCCCTTTTACCTGTTGAGCGGATACATAAAAAAATCTCCGCCTCCTGAACTTCACTGGTTATTGCTTTCCATGGCAGTGCTTTACATCTGCGGGCTCCTGTTTTTTTGGAACCCGATGATCGTCTATTCATCGTACCCGGATAATTTCAATTTCCCCGCCATCAACTTTATCACACATAATTTTCATCTGTTCATTATTTCAGGTGGGGTTATGCTGCTCCTATACGCGCTGATTCCGGGAATGTATAAACATCTTTACCTGAAAGCAATCCTTGCCAGTGCAGTCATTTTCTTTCTTTACAGTTCTGTCATCCCGTTCGATGTAGGGACGTTGCAGGTCTATTTCCTTTCCAATGCAGAGAACATGGCCAGGGAGTGGTTCTTCTATATCCTGGAGGTCATATTTCTCTCCGCGATTGTATTCAGTATGATCCGGTTGCTGCAAGGGCGGTCAGCAAGGCTGGTTCTGACCGGGCTGATTCTTTTGAACCTCCTGCTTGTCGGCCGTAGTCTTTTCCTTGCGATCGATACCGACGCTTTCTTTTCAAAGGAGATCATTGAGAATGAAAACAAGGAGAATGACGAGGGTAGCATCCCGTTCTCTGCTGACGGGGAAAATATCATCATTTTTGTCATCGACGGTGCCCAGGGATGGTACATGCATGACCTTGTCAAAGAGGATTCCTCACTGCGGGAGACCTTTTCAGGATTTACCTATTATCCGAATACCCTGGCGATGGCCAATTATACCTATGCCTCGGTCCCTTCAATCATGTGCGGTTATGATTACTCAATTGCGGCAATGAACAGGGATGAACAGAAGACCATTATAGAAAAAGTGACGGATGCCACTGAGACATTTTATGGTAAAATCAAGCAGGACGGGTTCGATTTCACATCCACGATCCTTCGCTATTCGAGGATCGATGAAAACAAATTTGACAACTACATTCCAGCGTGGCACGACTCGTGGTCGAAGAAGCTGGGGTTGGGAAAAACCGAAGAATTCTGGTACACAAGATTATGGGAAAACGCCCTGTTCTCAAGTGTACCCCTATTTATAAAACCCGGCATATATAATGATACCAAATGGGTCGTCAGGGAAAGATCTAACCTGAATCAGAGTGAACTCAACGAGTATAATTTTGTGCGGGCGCTGCCCCTGATTTCCAACACAAGGAACAAGCGTCCCAATTTCATTTACATACACTCTCTATATACCCATAATCCCTGGAGCATGATCAACGAACAGGATGAATTTGTCAGGGACGTGACCCCGTATGAATGTCAGCGTGCCTTTACCTATACCTTTGCTGAATGGATCGACTGGATGAAGGAGAACGGAGTATACGACAACACCAAAATCATCCTGGTATCTGATCATGGTCCCAGCTGGTGGCATTACGACGGAGAGATCACAACCACCGCTCCTATTGAGTGGACGGAGGAGGAAAAGATCTCACTGGAGCGGTTTCTCCATCTGAACTCTTTGTTGATGGTGAAGGATTTTAACAATGATTTTCCTATGCGAGAAGATTGGCGACTGATGAACATTGCAGATGTGAGTGCGATCGCATTTGATGAGCATGATCCCACCAAAGCCGATTCTGTCTCCAGGACTTTGCCCACCTTTTTTACCACCTGGCACAATGATTTGAAAACCAGGTCACAATATGAAATAAAACACTGGTTCGAGGTGACAGATAACGTATATGACCTGGAAAACTGGGAGGCAATAGGTGGAAATGAAGCGGACGCATTAGAATCGGAGTGATCTGCCGGATCCTGCATTATTTCAAAACATTCTCGATTCCGTAAGGAAATTTCGGCAAGGTTGCTTCCGTAGCCATCAGAATGATCACATCTGCATTCTCAAGCCGCTCTCTCCGGTTCAGTGTGTCGAGAGATGCCCTTCCGTCAAAACTCCTGGAATAGGCCAGCCTGTTGTAAAACCAGAATTCGCCCTTGTCGAAGACATGGCTGCTGAATCCCAGGTTGTGCAATCCCCAGTAAAAAGAATCGGCAATTACAATACCCCTGAGCTTATCAATATCCGTTTCAACCATCCTGATTTTCGGATAGGCCAGCATATCCCTATTGACACGAAACAGAATATTCATGCTGAGTTCGATATCACTGTCACTGGCCTTGTAATCCCTGCTGAGTTCGATCTCTCCAATTTCGATGGGAGGCAATTCCCGACCGGTTACATCACCAATATAATTGTGCAGCGAATCAATGACCAGCACCATTCCATAGTAGCTCCAGTGTGTTCCTGTTCGCGGAAACAGGGAATATTCCGACGTGTCCTTCATTTCGAGAAACCACTTGTTGAAATTGATGTAGTTGACCCCGATATGATCAAAATTATTTGCATATTCATCGAGGTTCGTCGATTTGCTGCTTATCGCCGGATCAGTACTCTTCGCAAAGCGGTCTGGAATGTATTCGGGATAGAAACTTCCCTTGCCCGCTGCAAAAATGACAACAAAATGTTTCCCCTGCTGCTCAAAATATTCCTGCAGCTCCTTGATTTGTTCTGCCCGGGCACGGATTGTCGAGTCACCTATATAATTGTCCCCATTCTGAGACCAGATATAGCCTATTTCATACAAATAGTTGTCTTTCCCGATAATTACGCCATTGGCCAGTGCCTTGCGGTAAAGGCTGTATGCCACCTGGTTGTTGATCCGGATAAACATGTTCCGAAATCCAAACCGGTCATTGAAGGCACGCTCCACGGAATCCTGGAAAGTGCCATTCAGCCAATGTTCTGTGGAATATCCTGGTACTGTGGCCAGGGTCACCGCCCCTTTAAGTTTTCTCTCAGGCAGCAGATGGGTGACATGTTGAATCATCGGCAGCAGGAGCAGTGCGATCAGCACCCATGATGCTATTTTTAATGACTTTTCCATCAGAACCTGAAATAGATGAAGGGGTTAAAACCAGTTGCTGTAACTGATGCCACCGACAAGAGAAAAAGCAGAATCGTGACAACACCCATAGCGATATATCTTTTCGGGGTATACTCCTCGAAGAAAACCAACCTTTCGAGTTTTTTGCCACAGCGGGTCAGTGTAATGAATGAGAACAGGATGGCAATGACCATTATGATCACCAGGTCCAGTCTGCTATGCAGCTCCACCGGACGAAAATCGAATGCAAACAACCTTTTATAATAGACCTTAGCTTCACCAAAGGTCTGTAGCCGGAAGACCACCCAACCCAGAATTGCAATGAAGAAGGTCAAGAGGGTGGAAACAACCCTGCCGGTCCGCTGAAGCATTTTTTGAAGGAAAATTCGGTCCAGGATAAGAAAGAGTCCATGATATGCTCCCCAGAGGACAAAATTCCATGATGCCCCATGCCACAATCCTGAGATAAGAAAGACAATCCATAGATTCAGAAAGAGGCGCAGCTTTGTGTCTACACGGTTTCCTCCCAATGGAATGTAAAGATAATCACGCATCCAGGCACTCAGCGTCATGTGCCACCTCCTCCAGAATTCGGTAATGCTTCTGGAAACGTAAGGGTTATTGAAATTTTCCGGAAAGGAAAACCCGATCATCCTTCCGATGCCGATGGCCATGTCTGAGTATCCCGAAAAATCGAAGTATATCTGAAAAGTATATGCAAGGAGTCCAAGCCATGCTTCCGTTGAGCTCAGCTGAAGAAGTTCGGAACCAAAATAAAAATCGGCATATTTTCCCATCACGTTGGCAATCAATACCTTTTTTGCAAGTCCGATGGTGAACCGGTAAAATCCGAGCATACGGTCCTCTCCGTTGGAAAATCGTTTGGTAATCTGGTCAGAAACAGTATTGAACCTGACGATAGGACCTGCAATCAGCTGTGGAAACATGACAATATACAGCAGAAAATTGGTTGGGTTTATCAGAGGCTTACTTACACCACGATAGACATCCACACAGTATGACAGACTCTGAAAAGTATAAAAAGAGATGCCAATAGGCAATGCAATGGCTGTCCACCTGAGATCAGAGAAGCCCAGTGATTGCAACAGCGAGTTAAAATTCTCCATGAAAAAATTGGCATACTTAAAATAGATAAGCATACCTACATTCAATGACAGCGCCACAAGGAGCAGGAGCTTCCTTTTCCTGTACCCGGACCTGTGCATCAATTTTACAATGTAATATGTTAAAAGTGAAGAACCAATCAGTATAAAAACAAACTGGGGTGCACCCCAGGCATAGAATACAATGCTGAAGACAAGCAATACGTAGTTCCGCAGCTTTGAAGGAGATAAAAAATAGATCAGCAGAAATAGTGGCAGGAAATACAGTAGGAATACGATCGAGGAAAATACCATGCTCCTGTTTGGTGGTGGTTTATTGCTGGCACATTGACTTTGTGAAAATACAAAAAATTCCGATTCACGGGCATAGGTTCACATTGATTAAACCAGGTGGAGCTGCATCATAGGGTGGAAATAGTAATCAAGCATCGATCCTATTTCCTGGGTTGCTTAAGCAAATAGCGGAAAACCAAACCTTTCAATAGTTAAAACTGGAAATAGATGAATGGTTGCAGGTCGGCCGACCAGGATTGGTAGATGACGAAGACGACAACGATGGCGATGAGGACTTTGGCCCATACGGGGGTTTTGATGTACCAGTTCAGCAATGCAAGCTTCCATTTATTTGATACCCAGTGGGTGATGTATCCCAGCAGCATCACCAGGAACACCCATTTGTAAGAGGCGAGCACCTCTGGAATGATGGAGGCATTGAATGATGTGGCGACCTGTCGGATCAGCTCGTTGGCATGCTCCATGGAATCGGCGCGGAACCAGATCCGTGTGAAGGTGATGAACTGGAAGGTGATAAAGATCTTCCAGAGTCTGACCGCCCAGTGGTTACTGTGTTCATACGGACTGATCTTTTTCCACATTTTGTATACCACGAGTCCGAGCCCGTTGATCCCGCCCCAGATCATGAACTGCCAGCTGGCCCCGTGCCAGAGTCCGCCCAGCAGCATCGTGATCATCAGGTTCACATCTGTCATGATCCTCCCCTTCCGGTTTCCGCCAAGTGGTATATAGAGGTAATCCTTGAGCCAGGTGGATAGTGAGATGTGCCATCGCTTCCAGAAGTTTCCGACATTGGTGGCCTTGTAGGGGGAATTAAAATTCCTTGGCAACCTGAAACCCATCAAGAGTGCCACCCCGATGGCGATATCGGTATAGCCTGAGAAATCGACATACACCTGCAGGGAATAACCGTAAAGTGCCATGAGGTTTTCAAACCCGGAAAAACCTCCCGGGTTGGCAAAGATGCGGTCGATGAAATTCACCGCGATGTAGTCACCAATGAAGATCTTTTTGAAGAGCCCCTTCATAATGATGAATATGGCATAGCCAAATTCTTCTTTAGACAGACTGTACCGTTTATAGATCTGGGGAACGAATTCAGATGCCCGTACGATGGGTCCGGCCACAAGCTGCGGAAAGAAGGAGACATAGAACCCGAAATCCATAACGTTTTTTACGGGATCTACTTTTCGCCTGTAGAGATCGATGACATATGACATGATCTGGAAGGTAAAAAAGGAGATCCCTACCGGCAAAAGGATCACGGAGACATCGAAGTGGGTCCCGGTAAGATTGTTGGACCAGAGCGCCAGGTGGTTGACCACCTTGATGTCGGTATTGAACAGGGAATTGACCGAGCCGACGAAGAGGTAGGCGTACTTGAAATAGGAGAGCATGAAAAGGTTGATGAAGACGCTGAGCGCAACACCGATCTTCCTGCTGGATTTACGGTTGCTGCGATGGATCCAGTTGCCGATATAATAGTTGGCGAAGGTGGAGAAGACCAGGATCAGGAAAAAGAGTCCGGATGTCTTCCAGTAAAAAAACAGGCTGACCAGGAACAGGAATGCATTGCGCATGGCCCGGTCTTTATAGATAATGGAATAGACCAGCAGCACCACCCCGTAAAATATCCAGAAATAGAGCTGCGTAAAGATGAGCGGCTTCTCCGGGTTAAAGAGGAATATATCGCTAAGCCAGGGCATGAATGTAAAGATAGGAGAATTTGGGTACAGTCTGCAGTCGCCAGTCGCCAGTCGCCAGTTCGCAGTTCAGTCGGCAGTTCGCAGTCGGTAGTTGGTTATCTGTAAATTAGAAAGTAAGATATGTACAACCTGATCTTTGATGCGATCCCGCAGGGATCGGGGACCCTATGGCGCATTTATACCCTGCATCTGCGATACAGGGCTACGTGATGTGATCCCTCCGGGATCATTCTTTCACACGAACCACAGGACTGGAGACTGGGGACTGGTGACTGCCGACTGCCGACTGCCGACTGGCTACTGGCTCCGGTATTTCCCGTATTCCAGCATCACAGCGTCGAAGAACATGCCGGCCAGGAGGTTGGCGCCCCGGGGGGGGAAATGGATGTAATCTGAGGTGGCGAGGGGTGGATCGGCGGCCACGAAATCCTGGATCGAGTTTCGTCCGCCCATCGCTGCATACATATCCCAAAAAGTGCACCCTGTCTCAAGTGCTGCCTCGCGGAGGGCGTTCCGCACAGGCTCCAGGGTGCTGTAGGTGGTGAGCAGACCGTCTTCTTTTGTGGACATGTCGGACGGACCGATCACGATAATGGGCGTTCCGGGAGAGATGATTCTCAGTATTTTCAATTCCCTTTTAAAGGTGCCTTTGTAAAAGGCAGCGTTGGTCATATAGGGGACCACGTTTCCCCCGAATTGCATGATGATAAGTCCGGGATTCACCGCATGAAGCATCGTATCCAACACGGTCCGGTCGGTACGACTGAATTCAAGACCGGAACTTCCGCGCATGGCAATATTGTCCACCTGCACCCCGGCAACCGGATCGAAGCTGATTCCATAGACCCTTCCGCCTTCGGCGAGATCGAATTCGAGTTTCACCTTCTCGGCACGGAAATCCAGGTGTCTTTTAATATGGTTGTAGCCGTCCTTCAGGGTCGCAATGGTATCCGTGATTGTATCATTGAAATGTGCGATCACCATCCCGCTGTCGACGTATGCATGCAGGAAAATATTCAGCTCTTTGAACCTGGAAGCACGGCGACCGGGAAGGAACTCAAACTCAACGGCCGGAAGTGGGCCCTCTTTCGCTGAAGGGACAGCAGTGAAGCATGTAAGCAGACCGTAGCAATTGTGGTCGATCGTGGAGTCACGTTTCCCGAAGCCGGTGTAACGGATCCACTCGCCTTCGTATTTCTCCCTGAATGCCGGGTTTCCAAAATAGAGAGGGATTGCCGGGACCATGCCGCATCCGGAACCTCCAAATACCTTCTGAAACCGGTATCGCAGCAGGGAGGTCATCCTGTCGTTCTCAATTTGTGAATCTCCGTAGTGGAGGATGCGGATCACCTCCTCATGGTCAACTGATGATTCGGCGGCAGCAAAGAAGGTGTTCAGTCTTTTGCCGGCTCCTTTTGGAATTTCGAGGGGGTAGACGGTTTTACGCAGACTGTCGATCCGGGCCTGTATGATGGAGTCGAGGTTGATATTCGGAACCGTGTCGATATGAACAAAGGAGGTGTCGATCATCCCCGATTCCGGGTCATCGGTCACCATGGCATGCTCAATGATGCTGTCGGTATACACCGATGCTGCCGAGTCCCTGGCAAACAGGGCTGAAGATGAGGCAAACCGGAGCTTCATCTCCCCACCCAGGCTGATGCCCTCCTTCGGGAAGATCACAGACATCCCCAGCAGGAGTCCGAACACGGCAAGGAAAAATATAAGGATCCGGAGCGGTTTCATTTACATGACCATATTATCCATAGGCTAAATATAAGCATTTCTGGTTAGGGGTTCGCTGCCGCTGACCCGAGGGGTAACCGCAGAGGGCGTCAAGGTTGAACCGCAGAGGGCGTCAAGGTTGAACCGCAGAGTAGCACAGAGTTTCACAGAGTGTTTTTATAGCACTTTTTACACTAGCACGCCATACAATATAAACTCTGCGCTACTCTGTGCTACTCTGCGGTTAAATCCTCTGCGGATTACCCTCTCTTAACTCTCCTCTCTACTGCTACTGTTTCAGGATCCGTATCTTCTGTCCCGGCTTGATCCGGTTGCTGTTGGAGAGATCGTTCCAGCGGGAGATATCGGTATCGCTTACGCCGGGGTATTTTTGTGCGATGTCCCAGAGGGTGTCGCCCGACCGGACGGTGTAGTAGACGAAATCGCCGTCTTCGTCACTTCCCGAAGTGCTCCCCGAATCGGTCGTGGATGAGGAAGATGCCTGGGACTGGGGAACGGCTCGACCGGCAAACTGCTGTTTCTGTGCAAATGTCATGTTGTCCAGTTCCTTGTAACGGGCAGATTTCCCCTTGGGTTTATAGATCGTCAGTCTCTGACCACTGCGGATCAGGTTTCGCCTGATGTTGTTCCAATAGCGCAGGTCGGAGGTCCGCACGTCGTACCAGTCGGCAATAAAACCCACGTTGTCACCCGATTTCACAGTATAGTAAAGCTTGTCATATTTATCCGCCGGGAGGTCCACCTGGTACCTTGAGTTTACGCTGCTTGGGGAGGTGATCATCTTCTCCTTGTTAAAATAGACGGAGTCTTTGTAAGCCATAATGGAATCCTGCAGGTCGATGAAGGCGCTGACATTTTTCACCGGGATGGCCAGGCTATACGTTTCTTTCCGCGTAGCGGGAACGATGTCGTACCGGTACTGCGGATTCAGATCACGAAGCTGTTTCACCGGGATATTCAGCACCTCTGACACCTGCATCAGGTGCAGTTTTTCATTAATGGCAATGGTATCGGTGTGGAGCTCTATCTCGCGTACTTCCTTACTGAGATTGTGTTCATGGTAGTAGGTCATTGAATATGCTGCAGCGATAAAAGCAGGCACATATCCCCTGGTTTCACGCGGCAGGTAGTAGTAGATCTCCCAGAAATCGCGTTTTCCGCCAGATCGCCTGATCGCCTTATTCACATTCCCGGGTCCGCAGTTATAGGCTGCCAGCGCCAGGGTCCAGTCACCATAGATCGAGTAGAGATTTTTCAGAAATTTTGCCGCGGCGTGGGTGGATTTCAGCGGGTCCCGGCGTTCGTCCACCAGTGAGTTGATGCGGAGTCCGTACATCCTTGCTGTTCCATACATGAACTGCCAGGTTCCCACGGCACCGGCGCGGGAGACAGCCCGTGGATTGAGTGCTGACTCGATGATGGCCAGGTATTTCAGTTCATACGGGACTTCGTAGAGGTCGAATATCTCCTCGAACATGGGGAAATAGAAATCCGACATGGCCAGCATGTATCTTACCTGGTCCCTTCGCTTTTTCGTGTATACATTGATGTAGTTCTTGACCAGCCGGTTGTAGGAGAGGTCGATGACCGAAGGGATGTTGCCCAGGCGTTCAATATAGACTGAATCGGGAAAGTCAGGCACCACACTGTCAGACGTATTGAAAGCTGCATCATCGACCATGTTCTCCAGGGACTGGTTGATGTAATATACATTCAGGAGGCTGTCGATATTCTGCTCCAGTCGGAGTTCATACACCTCTTCATTAAACATTGAATCCCGGTTCTGCGCCATGACCGTAACATTCAGCATACATACACCAAGCACTGGCAGCAGTAAATATCGCCTCATTCTCATCTCTACTTAAAACGTTAGTTTGAATTTAAATCCATAATTGTTGGCGGGCATCCCTTCGGGGAATAGTGTGGGTTCGAAGGAAGGTTCCACACGCAGGGACAGGTCGGGGCTCATGTCCCAGTAGAACAGGTGGGCATCGACATAGGCATCCACCACCTGGAGGGCATATACGCCGACCAGGGTAATGTAGCTCAGTTCGAGCTGACGGCGCGAAAATTCCACATATGGCTCGTACCTGTCTTCATCTGTTTTGTAGAGGTCGAGGTATTCCCTGTACATATTGGTGTTGTAGTAGATCCAATATCCCACCCCGCCAAACGCACCATAAACAATGGGCATTTTCCAATACTTTTTATTGTAGGCCTGACCCAGTCCGGGGAAGGCGAGCGCAAACAGCATTGCCTTTCTCGGGGAGTGATCGAGTGTATCGGGATAGGCCTGGCTGTCTTTTTGATTTTTCGCTGCGACATTTGTGGTATCCACAGGTCTCCCCAGGGATCCGCTAAGCTCAGGGCGACTGACGCTATCGCGCGGCATTTCACCCTGCGCCAGCAAAGGAAATCCGATGAAAGCAAACAGGAGAATCAGTCCTCCGATCCTCCTGCTCTTTGTGCATAATATTATAGCAATGTCATTGATCATGTACCGGGTTTGTCAAGAATACTTACGATCCTTTGCAGGTCTTCGTCTGACTTAAATGGTATAACGATCTTACCTGACCCTTTATTATTCCTTTTGAAATCTATGGTAGCCCCGAAGAAATGGGAAAGGTGGTCGCGGAGGTTTTCGTATTCATCCGGCTCATCGTTCTCCTCCTCGCTGCTTCCGTCAGGTTTTTGTTTCAGTTTTTTCACGAGCGCCTCCACCTGGCGAACGGAGAGATCCTGCTGAACGGTCCGTTTAAACGCCTCCATCTGCACCTCTGCATCTTCAACTCCGAGCAGTGCCCGGGCCTGGCCCATGGAGAGTTGCTTTTCACGAATCGCAGCCTGTATGTCGGCCGGAAGTTTAAGGAGCCTGAGGTAGTTTGTCACGGTGGCTCTTTTTTTACCCACCCGTTCACCCAGGGTCTCCTGTGTGAGGTTGATCTCTTCCATCAGGCGCTGGTAGGAGATGGCCACTTCAATGGCGTCGAGGTCTTCCCGCTGGATATTTTCCACCAGTGCCAGCTCGAGCATGTTCTCATCCTCTGCCTCGCGGATGTATGCCGGCACTTTCTTGAGTCCGGCCTTGGTGGCAGCTCTCAGCCGGCGTTCACCTGTAATGAGCTGGTACCTGTTCTCGTCGACCTTCCTGACCGTCAGTGGCTGGATGATCCCGAGCTCCTTGATGGAGGTCACCAGCTCCTCCAGGGACTCTTCATCGAAGTTGGTCCTGGGCTGGAACGGGTTTGCATCAATACTTTTTATTGGGATTTCATTGGCAGCCGTGGCCATTTTTATCAATTCACGTGCTTCCTCATCACCCTGCTCTATCAGTGCCCCGAGGCCCCTGCCTAATGAATTTCTCTTTGCTGTCATTTTATAACTGATTATGAATCAATAACTTTATCCTTTTGCGCCATGGCCGTCTCGTCGTTATTCTGAAGAACTTCACGTGCCAGGTTCAGGTAGTTGACCGCCCCTTTGGAGTCGGCATCATACAGGATCGCCGGCTTGCCGAAGCTGGGTGCCTCGCTGAGGCGAATATTCCGCTGAACGATCGTGTCGAAGACCATTTGCTGAAAATGTTTCTGCACCTCTTCCACCACCTGGTTGGAGAGTCTCAGGCGTGCATCATACATGGTAAGCAGAAAGCCTTCTATCTCCAGCTCTTTGTTCAGCCCTTTCTGAATGATATTGATGGTATTCAGCAGTTTGCCGAGTCCTTCCAGCGCAAAATATTCGCACTGTACGGGGATGATCACTGAGTCGGATGCGGTGAGTGCATTGACAGTGATCAGTCCGAGTGACGGCGAACAATCGATCAGGATATAGTCGTACTTGTCCCGGACTTTTTCAACAACACCTTTCAACATGTATTCACGCTCGGGCATATTGAGCATTTCGATCTCCGCACCCACCAGGTCGATGTGTGACGGTATGATGTCAAATCCTTTTATCTCCGAGTTCAGGATGATCCTGTTGGGATCGATCTCATCGATCAGGCATTCGTAAATACTGGTTTTCACCTTTTTGATATCGAAACCTGTCCCCGAAGTGGCATTGGCCTGTGGGTCGGCGTCGATCAGCAGAACCTTCTTATCGAGGATGGACAGACTGGCGCCAAGATTGATCGCCGTTGTGGTCTTCCCAACCCCACCTTTTTGGTTTGCGAGAGCTATTACTTTACCCATCTGTAAAATTCAATTATTTATGGTAGAAACGGAAAACAAAGTTACTATTTTCATTGCTGCGGCATTGTTTCGCGGTCTATTATTGTAAACAATCAAAATGTACTTTGTTAACACCTTATTAACAATTTTACAAGGGCATAAAGATAGTTGTTTTCTAGTGGAGAGAGGAGAGTTGGTCGGCAGTGGGCAGTCGGCAGTGGGCAGTGGGCAGTCGGCAGTGGGCAGTCGGCAGTGGGCAGTGGGCAGTCGGCAGTGGGCAGTGGGCAGTGATTGTAAGCCGCAAGCGACGACAAGAGCTTGTCCGCGATAGCCGATGACAGGAGGCGTATTGGGATCGAGAGAAAGTCGCCAGTCGTCTTCGGACGCCAAAGCTTCAGCGAAGGAGGCCAGTCGCCAGTCGAACGCGCCTCGTGCCTTGCCCCTTGCCCCTTGCCCCTAACACCTAACACCTAACGCCTAACGCCTAACGCCTGACACCTGACACCTGACACCTACAGCCAAAACCTACAGCTCACATCCCAATCCCGGCAGATGGTCATGTGGCCAAAAAAAGGTGTATCTTTATGTTCTCATTTCAGATGCATGAAGACGAACAAATGGCTTGTGGTGGTAAACCCGGCAGCGGGTGGCGGGAAAGCCGGTGAAGACTGGCCCAGGATTGAATCACTGCTTGATAGTCACAGTATCATTCATGATGCTGTGTTCACAAACAGGAGGTTGCATGCGGCGGTGATCGCAAGGCAAAAGATCGATGCAGGGTACAGCCGGATCATCGTTGTGGGAGGGGACGGTACCATGAACGAGGTGATCAATGGTGTGTTTGCCCAGAAACGCATTCCCACTACTGAAGTAATGCTGGGAATGATCTCCGTGGGAACGGGGAATGACTGGGGCAAGATGTTCAATATTCCGTCGGATTATAATGAAGCCATACAGACCATCAGGGACCAGAAAACATTTGTACAGGATGCAGGGGTGGTCACCTACTGCAAGAGCAACCAGACGTGGCAGCGTTACTTCATCAACATCGCTGGGATGGGGTTTGGCGCCCGCGTGGTCAAACGATCCAATGCACTAAAAGAAAAAGGCAAGAGCAGTCCGGGCCTCTATTTTGCCACCCTATTTACCAGCCTGATCAGTTATCGCTCCATCAGGGCCCAGATCGAGATCGACGGGAATGCGTTCCGGCGAAAGGTATTCAGCCTCAACGTCGGCATCGGAAAATACAACGGGGGTGGTATGATACAGGTGCCCCATGCCATCGCAGATGACGGTCTGTACAGCATCACCCTGATCCGCAGGATGGGAAAGCTGAACGTGATCGCCAACATCAGGAAATTATATAATGGAAAGATCACCTCTCACCGAAAGGTCGAGGCCTATACCGGCCGCGTGATCAACATAGATTCGTCTGTTCAGCTTCACCTGGAGACCGATGGTGAGACGCTCGGACATTCACCGATGGCTTTCCAGATCATCCCGAGAAGTGTGAAGGTGATCGCGAATGGGATATCGGCATAGTTAAGAGTTTAGAGTTAAGAGTTAAGAGAAAAGCACGACGGTTAAGCTATTTGGCTGCGGAATTCATTCCGCAGATAAATAACAAGACTGAAGAATGATTGGAGCAGTATTTATTATGGCTTCTAAATGAAATCCGAGGCTATTTAACAAGTTCAATCTCGAAAAGTTTCGGCCAGTATTTCCCGGTGACAAAGAGACGGTCATTTCCGGCATCATAGGCAATTCCGTTCAGTACATTCGTACTTGGTTTCCGGTCCTGCGCCGACAACAGTCCTTTCATGTCCACCCGCGCCTCTTCCTTTCCGGTTTCAGGGTCGATCACTACGATCTCATCGGTATAATAGCGGTTCGCAAAGATCTTTCCGTTGATATACTCAAGCTCATTGAGATCACTTACCGGACCTTCATCATTGTACACCTCGATCTGCCTTATCACGGTAAACATATCCGGGTCGATGAAATAGAGCATGTGGGACCCGTCGCTCATGATCAGTTCATCCGCACTGCTGGTAAGTCCCCACCCCTCCTTGTTCTGAAAATAGAACTTATTGATCTCCTTGAAGGTGTTCAGGTCATACACATAACAGATCTGCGCATGGTAGGTAAGCTGGTAGATCTTCCCATCGAAAATGGTAATTCCCTCCCCGAAGATCTCCGATGCATTGTTTCTCGACTGGATCACCTCACCGGTCTGAAGCCGCACCTTCCTGATGGTCGACTGGTTCTTATTCCCGGTCCCCTCGTAAAGCCACCCGTCGTAATAGATCAGCCCCTGCGTATAGGCCCCGATATCGTGCGGATAGGTATTCACAAGACGGTAGCCATACTGCTCAGGCACAATATCAGACAGCAGCTCCACCTGCCTGCTGTGGGTCTCCGACAGTGTATCATTGAAATAGATCTTTGCCCGCACCCCTGAAAAACCCGGCTTGCTTTCCCGGGTAGGCAGCGCGTAAGGCTCATTGCCGGTCATCGTTGCGGCAGGAATCCCGTTGAAATAATAGACCACCGAATCAACGGTCAGACTGTCAGGAACACGCACTTCAACACGAATCTCATCCCCAACTTTATAGGTGGTGTTCCTTTTGGGCGATTCCAGGCGGGTAATCTTCTGCGGGGCCTTGGTTTTTTTTGCTGAATGTTTCGTCGTTCCCTCGTTCCGGCCACATCCCACAAGGACGAACAGTCCCGCAAGGAGGAGCGCGATGGATGGATATTGTTTCATTGTTGCGGTTTATTTTCCAAAGATCCTGCTAAAGAGTGATTTTCTATGCGGAAGGTCTTTCTGCGCCTGCTTCATCCCCGGATTTTTCTCGGGGTGGATGATCTGCCATATCTCTCCCCATCCCGGGAGTCCGCAAATGTTGCGGTCGTCTATATAAAAATCGGCCTGGATTTTCCTGCTTACGGTTGCCTCATCGAACACCTCTTCGGGATAGTTCTTGTTCACGGCATAGAACTCGATTCCGTTCTTCCGGCAGAATTCCACGGCCTCATCAAGCTCCTTCCCGCTCCTGTAAGTCCAGAGTATGAGCTGGTGCCGCTCCTCCTGAAGCTTTTTGAGCGTTTCAAAAGCAAACAACCGGGTCTTCCCGATGGCGGGATACCTGTGTTCCACGATGGTTCCGTCAAAATCTACTGCAATCTTCATGCGGATCTTTTTCAGTGTTTTGAATCCTGCGTCAAAAATATCAAAAAGCAGTTAAAAGAGGTCGTTCACCGATAAATATCTTTCACCGGTATCATAATTGAAGGTGAGAATCCTCGATCCCTTTGGAATATCGGCAATCTTTTTTGCCACTGCAGCGAGGGAGGCGCCGCTGGAAATTCCAATAAAGATCCCCTCCTCCATCGCGGCCCTGCGGGTGAAGAGATAGGCATCGTTCTTCTCCACGCCCACGGTTCCGTCCAGAAGTGAAGTATCCAGGTTGTCGGGAATGAACCCGGGTCCGATCCCCATGATCGGATGGGGAGCGGGCTCCTCCCCTTTGATGCCCTGCGAATCGGCCGGCTCCACGGCAAAGACCCTGATCTTTTCCATGTGCTGTTTCAGGACCCGCGCAATCCCGCTGATATGTCCGCCTGTCCCCACCCCGGTGATGAGGTAATCCAATCCTTCCGGGAAGTCCTTGAGGATCTCCCGTGCGGTAGTCCGGTCATGCACCGCAGGATTGGCCGGGTTGTCAAACTGGGATGGTATCCAACCCCCATCGATGGTGTCACGCAGCTCTTCGGCACGGGCAATGGATCCTTTCATCCCCTTCGACCTGTCGGTGAGTTCAATCTCCGCCCCGTAGGCCTTCAGGATGCTTCTTCGTTCGACCGACATAGATTCGGGCATCACGAGGATTACGCGGTAACCCTTCACCGCGCCCACCATGGCGATCCCGATACCGGTATTCCCCGAGGTGGGTTCAATGATCACACTCCCCTCTTTGAGAATACCTTTCTCTTCCGCATCCTCGATCATCGACAGCGCAATACGGTCCTTGATGCTTCCCCCGGGGTTGGCCCGCTCAAGCTTCAGCCATACCTCGTGGTCGGGAAACAGTTTATTGATCCTGATATGCGGTGTATTTCCAATGGTTTCCAGTATGTTGTTGTATTTCATAATTTCAAATTTTTATATTACGTAATCGATCGGGGGCTTGAATTCCTTGCTGTCCTTGACCATCACGCGGTGTTGTCGGTAAACGACAGAATGCGGCAATACGCTCTCTGTGATCCAGGTGTTTCCGCCCACGATGGTGTGGTGACCGATGGTGGTTTTTCCGCCGAGGATGGTGCTTCCGGCGTAGATGACCACGTCGTCTTCGATGGTTGGATGCCGCTTGGTCTTCGCCATCTCCTTCTCAACAGTAAGTGCGCCCAGCGTAACCCCCTGGTAGAGTTTTACGTTTTTTCCGATCTCGGCCGTCTCTCCGATAACGATCCCGGTGCCGTGGTCGATGAAAAACGGGGTGCCGATCTTTGCACCGGGATGAATATCAATCCCCGTTTGTCCGTGCACATACTCCATCATCACCCGCGGCAACAGCGGAACCTTGAGTCGGTATAGAATATTGGCCACGCGGTAGACGGCAATGCAATAGAATCCCGGGTATGCCAGGATCACCTCTTCGACACAGCTGGAGGCAGGGTCGAAACGCGCTATGGAGACCGCATCGTCCATCATGGAGTCGTATGCGCCCGGTAGCTCCTTCATGAAACGGTCGGTAAGCTTTTCCGGGGTGCCGGGAATGGAGTTGCGGATCGAAAACAGTAATTCCTTCAGTTCAACACTGCAGCGTTCGAGCTCCATCAGTACCTCATTCTCCTCGATCTTGCAGTCGAGCTTGATCGGGAACAGGATGTGGACCAGGTTTTCCACGAACTGGTGCGTCTTCACCATGGAAGGGGCTTCCATGCAATAGCCCCTGTTCATTGAACTTAAATGATGTGCAAATTTTTTCAGATCACTCATGAATGATTGATTTGTTGGTTGTACCTGCTTTCCTATTAACGATGAAAGGGGCCTTTATGTTAACACGATCTTCAGGAGGGAGAGCAAAATATATGTTAAAATCACGAGGGGAAGTCCGGAAACACCTGTAAACACAATGATTACAACCGACAGGAGGATGAGCAGGTACCTGGTGAAATTGGGCAGGATCTCGAAGTCTTTGAATTTCAGGGTGAGCATGGGGACAGGAACAATCATCATGAATGCCATGAGGATCATGACACCCCAGAGGAACCATGCGTTGATGGACTGACCAAAGATCGCCTGGTTGTACATGTAGTCGTAATAGATACCGGTCCAGAACAGGGCGAATGCGGGGGTAGGCAGACCAAGAAAGAATTCGGTGGAGGGTTGGAGGTTGAAGCGCGCAAGTCGGATGGCAGAGAAGACGGGGACAAAGAGTACGGAAAAGAACATGACCTTGTAGATGAGGGGGATGTCACCAATGAGATCGGGATCTCCCGGGGCGATGACCATTTTCATGATCATGAAGATCATGGCCGATGGGACAAGGCCGAAGCTCACCTGGTCGGACAGTGAATCCAGTTGTTTCCCGATCTCTGAGGTGGCCTTCAGTATCCGTGCCACCAGTCCGTCCAGAAAATCAAACACCACCGATGCAAGCAGGAACGCGAGTGCCGGTGCAGGTTTATTGCCAAGCACCATGTACAGTGCTGCACCACCTGATACCAGGTTCAGAAGTGTAATCAGATTGGGGAGATGTCTTATCATGGCACAGGGTGTTGACTGGTCAAAGGTACGAAGATTGCAGGAGATTGTCCAACAGCTGTCTGTACCCGATTGTTCACGGTCGGACAGGCGTATCATTCCGCCTACAGGCTTACAGCGCTATAAATGCGGTGTGACCAGGGAGGGCATGCCTTGCCTGGTGCAGGCTGACCGTATCTCTGTGCCGTCAGGTATTTTTCTCCTGCTCCTCGGCGTTCACCTTCTCGAAGCGGTTCAGGGCCAGGCGCACCATCCAATAGCTGAAGATGATGATCACGGGCCACATTAGGTATGCTATGATGCTTGAGATATACATTGTTGTTACATTTTTACTTAATACACATGTGTATCGTCACCGGCGGTGATCTCTTTCTCGGAGATCTTCACGTTGTTGATCGCCCGCCATGCATAGACGATATAGGCCAGCACGAATGGAACAGCCAGTGAGACGTAGCTCATCACCACGAGGGTGAATTTACTGGAGGAGCTGTTTTGTATGGTCAGCGAACTTTGCAGGTCGTAGTTTGACGGGTAAAAAGCCGTGTTGTTGAACCCGGCAAGGAAAAAGAGGCTCAACACCACGAGCACCGTACCGGGTCCGGACAGCCAGATGCCGTTTGACACGGTTCGCAGGAGTGACCATGCGATGCCTGCCAGCACGAGGACTACGCCAGCCAGGAAGAGGATCATGACCAGGGGCATCTGGACCAGGTTGTGCCAGTATTTGAAGGCCTCGAGTGATACCACGCCAGTTCCCGGGTCCACTGCATAACCGTCCCTGAGCATCAGCCAGATGGCGAAGATCAGGAAAAATACCACAAAAGGAATGGTGTTGATCAGCAACTGCTTTTTTGTCCGCCTGATAATCTCCTTATGGTCGATGGTATTCATGAAATAAAGCAGTCCGAGTACCCGTGCCAGGAAGAATACTGTAAGGCCCAGGGCAAGATTAAACGGATTCAATGCAGCCTCGAGTCCGCGCGTGGTGTTCTCCCAGGTGACACTGTTGTATTCGTTCAGTGAGAACTGGGATCCGGAAAAGAAGGTTGCAACCGCTGTTCCGATCAGCAATGTTCCCACGAGACCGTTGGTAAAGAGGAACGCCTCGAAGGTTTTCTTTCCGAGAAAGTTGGAGGCCCGTGACCTGAATTCGTAGGATACTGCCTGGATCACGAATGCAAAGAGAATGATCATCCACACCCAATAAGCCCCGCCGAAGCTGGTGGCATAGAAGAGTGGGAAGGAGGCAAAAAATGCACCTCCGAAAGTTACCAGTGTTGTAAAGGTAAATTCCCACTTA
>CAKZNC010000165.1 GCA_937129385.1 uncultured Bacteroidota bacterium | reverse complement strand
GCTGAAGGCTGAAGGCTGAAGGCTGAAGGCTGAAGGCTGAAGGCTGAAGGCTGAAATCACACTAAAAACTGGAAAAGGTCTTCTCTTTCGTTCAGATATTCGTAGACGATGCCGCTGAGGTCCATCCGTTCCATCAAAGGTTTGAAATCATCCGGACTTTTCAGTTCGATACCAATCACTGCGGGTCCGCGTTCCCTGCTGCTTTTTTTCGAATATTCGAAATGGGTGATGTCGTCGTCCGGACCCAACACCTCACCGACAAACTCTCTTAAAGCGCCGGCGCGCTGGGCAAACCTGACGATAAAGTAATGCTTCACCCCCTCATACAGGAGTGACCTTTCCTTGATCTCTTCAGTACGTGTGATGTCATTGTTACTGCCACTTACAATGCACACCACCTCTTTTCCCCTGATCTGCTCACTAAAAAAACCGAGTGCGCTGATGGAGAGTGCACCGGCGGGTTCGGCCACAATCGCCTCCTCATTGTAAAGTTTGAGAATGGTTGTACAAATCTTGCCTTCCGGCACCGTGATCACTTCATCAAGCAGATCTCTGCAAACCGGGAATGTAAGCTCCCCCACCCTTTTTACAGCGGCGCCGTCTACGAATTTATCGATCTTATCCAGTGTAACGATCTCACCTGACTCGATGGAATGCATCATGGCCGGCGCACCCTCAGGTTCGACTCCAATGAGTTTTGTATCCGGACTCAGTGTGCGGAATACGGAGGCCACACCTGCCGCCAGTCCGCCTCCCCCAATGGGCAGGAAAAGGTAATCGACCACATTTTTTGCGTTGTTCAGAATCTCGAGTCCCACTGTCCCCTGACCTTCGATCACCTTTTTGTCATCAAACGGATGGATAAAGGTGATCTTCCTTTCCTTGCTGATCCGTAATGCTTCTTCATAAGCATCATCATAAGTATCGCCGAAAAGCACGATCTCCACCTGGTCCTTACCAAACATTTCCACCTGCCTGATCTTCTGCCGTGGTGTAATACCAGGCATCACGATGAGGCATTTGATGTCCAGAAGCTGGCAGGAATAGGCAACACCCTGTGCATGATTTCCGGCACTCGCACAGATGACCCCGTTTCTGAGTGCTTCCCTGTCCAGAGAGTCGATCTTATTGTATGCTCCACGGATCTTATAAGACCGTACTACCTGGAGGTCCTCACGCTTCAACCAGATATTTGCTCCAAACCTGTCACTCAAATTCAGGTTCAGCGACAGGGGGGTATGGTCCACAACGCTGTTTAGACGCGTATTGGCCTCCTGGATATCTTTCACCTGAGGGACATAAGCAGGCATGTGTAGCTGGTTTATACAGGGTGAATGAATAAACAGGGACGCATGTTGATGCGTCCCTGTTACAAATTGTTTATGGTATCATCAGTTATTTTCCGGCCGCAGCTTCCTTACGGTCGCCCCGGTCTTCCACATCTCCGATTCCCTGAGTTCTTTCAACTCAGCATCCAGCTTTACCCTGTAATCGGTTTTACTGTTGGAATCGATTGAAGCCTGGGCCTCCTCGCCGGATTCAATCCGTGAATAAAGTTCAGAGAAGACAGGCTGTACCGCATCCCTGAATTTCTTCCACCAGTCGAGCGCACCTCTTTGTGCTGTGGTGGAGCAGTTTGCATACATCCAGTCCATGCCATTTTCAGCCACAAGTGGCATCAGGCTCTGGGTCAATTCTTCCACCGTTTCATTGAATGCTTCAGAAGGCGAATGTCCATTTTCCCTGAGGGTGTTGTATTGTGCTGCAAAGATTCCCTGAATGGCTCCCATCAGGGTTCCTCGCTCTCCTGTAAGGTCTGAATAGACCTCCTGTTTGAAGGTTGTTTCAAAAAGATAGCCCGATCCAACGCCGATACCGAGAGCAACCACCCTGTCAAAGGCGTTTCCGGTAGCATCCTGGAAGATCGCGTAGCTGGAATTCAAACCTCTGCCTTCCACGAATAACCGGCGCAGGCTCGTGCCGGATCCCTTGGGTGCAACGAGGATCACATCCACATCTTCAGGTGGAATGATCCCGGTTCTTTCCTTATAGGTGATCCCGAAACCATGTGAAAAATAGAGCGCCTTTCCGGCAGTAAGATGTTTTTTTACGGTGGGCCACAAGGTGATCTGTCCTGCATCTGAGAGAAGGTACTGGATGATCGTTCCTTTTTCGAGCGCCTCTTCGATCTCAAAAAGGTCCTTTCCTTCTACCCATCCATCCTTGATCGCCTTGTCCCATGAAGGGGAGTTCTTACGCTGACCAACAATCACGTTGATACCGTTATCCTTCAGGTTGAGTGATTGCCCGGGTCCCTGGACACCATACCCGATCACGGCTACGGTTTCGTCTTTCAATACGTCCTGGGCTTTTGAGAGTGGGAATTCTTCCCTTGTAACGACATTTTCATCAACGCCGCCAAAATTAATTACAGCCATTTTATTGATTTAATTGTAGGTTAATACTTCTTCTTCTGATTCTTTTTGCTGTTGCTCCAGCTCTTTCAGGTAGGAGGTGATCTCCCTGATCTGTTTTGTCAGTGCAATTCTCCCTGACCTGGCAAACTGGAGGATCCCATAGGATTCAAGCTCCCTGAAGAGCTGCTGGGTCTCGGTCTTATGACCTGTCTTTTCAACAACGATATATTCCGGTTCTATGGTAAGCACGCGTGCATTGAATTTCCTGATCAGGCTCTCTACATCATCGCCATGTGCAAATGCTTTGGTCGGCACCTTGTACAATGCGATCTCCTGGTAGACGATCTCCTCTTCGGTATGGTAAAATGCCTTCAGGATACCGATCTGCTTCTCAATTTGCTTGGTCACTGTCTGCACCATTGTCTCAGTAGTACTGACCACGATTGTAAACCTGTAGATGCCCCTGATCTCTGATTCAGAGGTGTTCAGACTGTCAATATTCAGGTGGCGCCTTGTAAAGATCACTGTGATCCTGTGCAGCAACCCGATCTTATTCTCTGTAAATATGGTTAACGTATATTCCTTTTTCATCACTTTTGATTTTAATCCTGTTTAAGCATCAGTCAAGTCGCATCTCAGATACAGTGCCTCCGGCAGGAACCATCGGGAAGATATTGCCTTCCTTCTCTACCTTGACCTCAAGCATAAAGGGTCCATCAAGGTCCAGCATATCCTGCAGTGCTGCCTTAAGATCATCTCTCTCAGAGATCTGTTTCGCAGGAACCCCAAATCCTTCTGATATCATCAGAAAATCAGGGTTCTTCAGTTCTGTAGAAGAATACCTGTTCGAGAAAAACAGTTGCTGCCATTGTCTGACCATTCCCAGGAAGTTATTGTTCAACAGGATGATCTTAACCGGGAGATTATATTGGGCAATGGTACCCAGCTCCTGGACGGTCATCTGGAATCCGCCGTCCCCCACAAGTACAAAGATCGGCCTGTCCGGTTTTGCCAGGGCCACGCCCATTCCCGCAGGGATACCGAACCCCATGGTGCCCAGTCCGCCCGAACTGATCCATGAATTCTGCTTCTGGAAACCGTAATAGCGGGCAGAGGCCATCTGGTGCTGTCCGACGTCAGTGACGATGATCGCTTCTCCTTTGGTCAGTTCCGACAGGGTGTTGACCACTTCGCCCATGTGCATCTTGCCAGCAGGAGGATGAACATCCTTGCTGATCACCTTTTCAAATTCAATCTCATGAAGTTCACTGAATGTTTCGAGCCACTCCTCGTGTGAATTCTTTTTAATTTTCGGGATCAGCAATTCAAGCGCCTGCTTAGCATCTGCATTGATCGCAACATCGGTCTTCACATTTTTATCGATCTCAGAAGGATCAATTTCAATGTGGATCACCTTGGCCTGTTTCGCATATGTATTCAAATTTCCTGTCACCCGGTCGTCAAATCGCATCCCGATGCCGATCAGCAGGTCGCATTTGTTTGTGTTGATATTTGGCGCATAGTTTCCATGCATGCCCAACATCCCTGTGTAGAGGGAATGATTGGTGGGGAAAGCCGACAATCCAAGGAGTGTACTGGCAACCGGCAGTCCTGCCTTTTCAACGAATTCTTTGAATTCGGTTTCAGCTCCCGAGATCGAAACACCCTGTCCGAGCAGGACCAATGGTTTCTGGCAGTCGTTGATCAGCTCTGCAGCTTTTTCAACCTCGCTCAAGCGCGTTTTTGGTTTTGGCACATAACTCGACACCCGGTTGGTGGCTTCATATTCATATTCCAGCTCTTCAAATTGCGCATTCTTGGTGATATCGATCACTACCGGACCGGGCCTGCCTGAATTGGCGATGAAAAATGCCTTCGCCATTACCTCGGGGATCTCCTCTGCCGTGGTGATCTGGTGATTCCACTTTGTAATCGGCATTGATACACTGACCACATCGGTCTCCTGGAAAGCATCTGAACCTAACAGTGATGCACCTACCTGCCCGGTGATGCAGATCAGCGGTGTGGAATCCAGCATCGCATCTGCCAGTCCGGTTACCAGGTTGGTCGCACCTGGACCGGAAGTGGTGAAACAGATACCAGGCTTCCTTTTGGTTCTGGCATATCCCTGGGCGGCATGGATGGCTCCCTGCTCATGACGCACCATGACATGCTTCAGCTGATCTTCGTAGTTGAACAAAGCATCATAGACAGGCATGATCGCACCGCCTATATAGCCGAAGATGGTGTCTACATCCTCTGCCAGTAAAGATTTGATCAATGCTTCCGCACCGGTCATCTTCTCGGCAGCTTTTTTCTTCGCTGCCCCCTTGGATTTTGTCTTCGTTTCCATGTTTTTATAGAGTTAAGAGTTAAGAGTGGAGAGTTAAGAGTGAGAAGAGAGCCAGTCGACCGAAGAAAGACTAGTCCCGATAGCCGACGTCAGGAGGCGTATCGGGATCGGGAGTTGACCCCAATTCTCATTTCACTCACTTCCAATTTCCACCATTTATTTAATTATTTATTCAATATATACAGCACTACTTTTGTCCTATTGTTGCCTCAAATCCTGTTTTAATATTTTCAATCCCGTATCACCCTCACGGCACCTTTGTCCGCCGAGGTCACCATGGAAGCATATGCCTGCAGGGCACGGCTGACCACCCGATGGCGATCTGGTTTCCAGCCATCCGCCCGGGCATCCATCTTTTTTCTTCTTTTCACCAGCTCTTCCCTGCCAACTTTCAGTTCGATCGTTCTAAGTGGGATACTGATCTCGATAACATCACCATCTTCCACCAGTCCGATTGCCCCGTGATCTGCAGCCTCCGGCGATATATGTCCGATGGATAGTCCGGATGTCCCCCCCGAGAATCTCCCATCTGTGATCAGGGCACATTTGTCCCCAAGTTTTTTGGATTTGAGATAAGAGGTAGGATACAGCATCTCCTGCATCCCCGGACCTCCTTTCGGTCCTTCATACCGGATCACCACAACATCTCCTGCGCTGATCCTGTTCTTCAGAATAGCCTCAACAGCATCATCCTGCGAATCAAACACCCTGGCCGTCCCGGAAAAATTCCAGACACTTTCATCCACCCCGGCAGTCTTAACAATGCAGCCATCAGGTGCGATATTTCCATAAAGCACGGCAAGGCCGCCATCCTGTGAATAGGCATGTTTCAACTCCCTGATACACCCATTCTCCCTGTCAAGATCCAGCTCCCTGAATGTGGATTTCTGAGACCCCATTTTAAGATTAAACTTCCCCGCGGGAGCTGCCCTGTAAATCTCTTCCGCTTCCTTATCGCTGCCGTTCACCAGGTCAAACTTGTCCAGCGCCTCTCCGAGCGTCAGCCTGTCAACACGATATACATCGCGCTTGATGAGCCCGCCCCGGTCAAGTTCAGCAAGGATACCCAGGATCCCGCCTGCCCGGTTCACATCCTCCACGTGGTAGGATGAGCTGGGAGCGACTTTGCAAAGTTCGGGCGTAATACGTGACAAATCATCCATGTCTTTCATTGTAAAATCTACCTCTGCCTCCCGGGCGATGGCAAGCAGGTGCAGTACCGTATTGGTCGAACCACCCATAGAAATATCGAGTCTCATGGCATTATCGAATGCATCCCTGGTGGCAATGGACCTGGGCAATACCGAGTCGTCGCCCTCTTCATAGAAGGCTACAGTATTTCTGACAAGCTGAGCGGCAGCCTTCCTGAACAACTCATTCCGATAGGTATGTGTGGCAACCACGGTTCCGTTACCCGGGAGGGCAAGGCCTATTGCTTCATTCAGACAATTCATCGAATTGGCTGTGAACATCCCTGAACAGGAACCGCAGGTCGGACATGCAGCTTTCTCAACCCGGAGCATCTTCTCATCACTCACCTCATCATCCACGGCCATCACCATTGAATCCACCAGGTCGAGTTTCTGATCCCCGTCATTCCCGGCTTCCATCGGACCGCCGGAGACAAAGATTGTAGGGATATTTAAACGCATGGCAGCCATCAGCATGCCCGGCGTGATCTTGTCACAATTGCTGATACAGAAGAGTGCATCCACCTTGTGCGCATTCGCCATATATTCAATGCTGTCGGCAATCATATCACGCGAAGGAAGGGAATAGAGCATCCCGTCATGTCCCATGGCAATCCCATCATCAACAGCGATCGTATTGAATTCAGCTGCAAAATATCCCATCGATTCGATGATTCCTTTCACCTCCTGACCGATCTCATGCAGGTGGGCATGACCAGGCACAAACTGTGTAAATGAATTTGCGATCGCAAAAACAGGCTTGCCCATCTGCTCCTCCTTCATGCCGTTGGCGCGCCATAGACTTCTTGCACCCGCCATCCGGCGACCCATTGTAGTAGTATGACTCCTGTAAGTGTTTTTCATCTTCATTGTATTCATATAAAAAAGCCATCCTCTGAGTGAGAATGGCTTTTATATGTTTTTGTTACAGTCTACACCATTCTCACGCAGGAAGGACCACGATGACCACCACCAGAAGTACGAGAATAATATGTAGACGACTCTTTATCATATGCTATAAAACATGGTTCAAATATAGAGATAATATCAATACACAAAAACTTTTTAAGGAAAATTTATGAGTTTCTTAACGTTTGGTAGAATTCCCATTCTGAAAATAACAAAATGAAAGATATCTCAATCCTGAACAGCACTCCCCCACCAATTGTTCCCGGGCTCAAAACCGGGCGAAAGAAAGCGCAACCGCTGCTTCTCCAGCTGCTCCAACTTCACGGTCCGCACCCATTCAAGGTGTGCCTTCTCCTTTTCGGGATCATACTCCGGATCATGCACCGGGAACCGCGCCCCAGTCTCTTCCAGGAAATCGAAAAGCTCGGTGTGAAGCGATTCGACAATCTCCGGGTAATCTGCAGACAGGTCTGTCGTCTCTGATTCATCTTCCCTTAGGTTATAAAGCTCATTTCGTCCATCCTCGTAATAATGTATCAACTTCCAATCTTCCTTCCGAATGATCGAAGAGGGCTCTCCGCCCTGGTTCCCGTAATGCGGATAATGCCAGATGAGCGAACGCGGCGGAATCTCTCCTCCTTCCAGCAATGGCACCAGGCTCACTCCATCTAAATGCTCCCCAGGCCTCTGCTCCAGTCCGGCCAGCTCCAGCAATGTCGGGTAAAAATCTGTTCCTGTCACAGGAACATCACATTCCATTCCCCTGTGATCCATTCCGGGTACTCTAAGCAGATAGGGCTCCCGGATCCCTCCCTCGAACTGGTATCCTTTTCCGGCTCTGAGCGGTTTGTTGGAAGTTGCAAAAGCATCTCCGGCAGCAACACCCCCATTGTCTGATGTGAACACCACGATGGTGTTTTCCTCCAGGCCGAGCCTTTCAAGCGCCTCCAGTACGATGCCAACAGCATCATCCATCTGTTCCACGAGTCCTGCATAGACAGGGTTGTCCTGCACCTGCCGGATCGGCAGATAATTCCCCATTTCAAAGCCCTCCGGAACCACACCAAGACTGTCGGCTTTGTCCCTGTACTTTTGCCATCTCTCCTGCGTGGTCTGAATCGGACTGTGGACCGCGTAAAAAGCCAGGTACGCAAAAAACGGTGTATTACGCTTCAACGAATCATGCCGTTCAATGAATGCGGCAGTTCCCCTGGCCAGCCGCAAGGAGAGGTTTTCCCCGGGCTTCCTGTTCTCCAGGTTCGGATTATCGTAAGGATCGAAAAAACCTCCCCGGGGTGATCCGGCATCCCATCCCCCGACATTGTAATCAAATCCATGGTCTGTCGGCCATGACCCTTCCGGCCCAAGGTGCCATTTCCCCGCAAAAAATGTCGTATAACCTGCCTCCTTCAAAGCTTCAGGAAGTGTAATATAACCTGTGTCCAGCCGACGTTCATATTCCGCCGGAAGCAGGATCGTGTGCCTGTTCATCCTTCGCCAGCCTTCTCCCGATGGTGCACCAATGTAATCCGTGATCCCATGCCTTGCAGGATTGCGTCCCGACATAATACTGGCCCTGGACGGACTGCAGACCTGGCAGGAGGCATACCCCTGCGTAAATACCATGGACTGCGAGGCAATCCGGTCAAGGTTCGGGGTCTCATAATAGGAGCTACCCATCGAACCCATGTCATGCCGACCAAAGTCATCGGCCAGGATAAACAGGATGTTTGGCTTCTCTTCTACCATCGTATTTTTGCATGCACCGACCGACACCGCGATGGTAAGAATAATAAGGCACCTGTGTATCTTTGCGAATTTCATGTTGCGTATTCTTTAAGTTCAATCATAACATCTTTGTCTGTACCGAAGCAGATTATGTTGCTTTGATCTACCATACAAACTGAATTACGTAATTAATTACGTAGATTATTACGTAATTTTTCAATAGCCGATCCTGATCCGCTGCCATCCCCTGATCCATGCCACAAGGTCCTGCCGCTCCTTCCCTGTCAGCACATCCCTGTCATCCCCCGGATATCCCCAGGCCGGCATTGCTGTACCCTCCCTTCCCACGGTAATCGTGGCCATCATGTACCCGTTCGTTGCCGCACTCAGGAATTCCTGGTTATTCAGTGCAGGCGCCAGAGTCCCTTCCCCTTCAGGGCCGTGACACTCTGCACAATGACTGGCAAACAGCTCGCCCCCCGGTCCCAGGTCCCCCGGGTTGGCACCAGCAAAGATATATGCCGGTCTGCCCGAAGCCTCCTGCCGCAAAAAAGCCACGATGTTCCCGATATCACCTTGCGCAAGTCTTTCGGCATTGTATACATCGGCACTCCAGCCAAACATCGCTGTATGCGCCCTGCCATAGGCTATTACATTATATAGGTAGGTATCCGTTGCCACCTCCAGGAAATCAGCATTGATGATGGCCGGACCCGTCTGCCCCTGGCCCGATTCACCATGACAACGCGAGCACATGAACAGGAAATCCAGCTTCCCGGCCGCGGCATCCACTTCACCAAATGTGATCCCGGGAGTGACAGGTGCATAGGCTTGCCACGATCTCATATATTTAACCAGGGCATACACCTCCTCTGTCTCCAGATTGCCCCACGACGGCATCGTCGCATTGCCCCGTCCCCTCACCAGTGTCCGGTACAGGTAGTCATTACCGGCATTCCGCAGCAGGTCCTCCTGGTCCAGCGCCAGTGCCACGCCTCCAGTACCCTCCTCGCCATGGCATGTTGCGCAATGTATGCTGAACAGGGACCGGCCATCCTCCTTGTCTGACTTCCTGAACAGTTTGGAATCGTATGCCATGTGCCCCGACTGGTCGTTTTCAAGTACATGTGTTGTCAGTGCGCTGATCTCCCCGGATCTGAGTCCGGATATATCGGTCTCCCATGAGGCCATCTGCCTCCTGCTCCGCCCCCTGAGCAAGGTGAACTCAACATACTCCTCCGATGCCACCCTCCTGAAATCCGCTCCCATCACTGCCGGCACCCCGGTTTCAAAATCTACGTAGCTTTTGCCTTCCCCCTCTTTGCCATGACAGGCCGAGCAGACCATGGAAAAAGATTTCGCCGGGGGCAGTGAATCACGGTTCCCCTTGAATTCATTCAGGGTATTGAGGGAGAAATACTCAAAATCAATATCCGGCCTGGCCAGTCCGAGTACGAATGTTGTAAGTGCATCCAGCTCCTTTTCCGGCAGATCGATCTTCAGCATCTGTGAACCAGGTGAAACCATCTCCGGGTCCCGAAAATGCTCCTTCAGCCAGTTGGAAACTGTCTGCTCAACCTCAATGTTCTGAAAATTGTATTCATGACGTGTCTTCTCTCCCTGCTCGGTCAGATCCGGACCGATGATCCCACCGACACCTCTTGCTTTGTGACATCCCAGGCACCCCTCCCTGCTGAATATCTCCTGTCCCTCCAGGAAGACCGAGGTGCCTTGCAGCGACCTGTTTTCGCTGAAGATGGAAAGGTGGCACTTTCCGCACGACGACTGGATATAGGGTTGTGTCATCATCGGCTGGTCCCAGTGGGTATCCGGATCGATCCCGTGCGCGTCACGTGCATTC
>CAKZNC010000164.1 GCA_937129385.1 uncultured Bacteroidota bacterium | reverse complement strand
ATGGGGTTTATGTTCCATTCAGCATCAAGTTTCAACCAGGATATCAGTTCCTGGAATGTTTCCAATGTCACCTATATGGGCTCCATGTTTTCGGAAGCATCTGCATTTAATTCAGATATTGGCAACTGGGATGTTTCGTCTGTGTCCACCATGGCATATATGTTTGCTGATGCCATATCCTTTAATCATAATCTTTCTGACTGGTGTGTGGTAAATATATTGAATCCACCCTCTGGATTTGCCAGTGCAACTTTAAATAGTGGATATTATCCCAGGTGGGGAACATGTCCATATCCCGGGGAACCTGTCTTCTATGCAGATACGATACTTTCCGGATCGGATACGCTCGGGATAACGATTAAATGTTATGATTGTGGCCCAGGCGATACGGGAACTGTTGATGGTATTACTTACGAAGCTGTTAACAACACGCTGTTGAGGAAAAGAATTGAAGGAGGTTCAGATCTTTCCACACTGTGCACATCCCTGGTAACCGATATGTCTTATTTATTTCATTATACCTGGGGTTCAATCGGTGATGTCAGCAGGTGGGATGTAAGCAACGTTAGCAACATGACCCATCTGTTTGCCGTTTCTACATTCAACCAGGATATTGGGGCCTGGAATGTAAGCAGGGTACAGGATATGTCTCGTATGCTGGCGACAAGTACTTTTGATCAGGATATAAGTGCCTGGAAGGTTGACAGTGTAACGAACATGTCAGGGATGTTCGGAGGTGCAATATTATTTAACAGTTACATCGGGGACTGGAATGTAGGAAATGTTACAGATATGTCCGGGATGTTTGCCTCAGCAGAGTCATTTGATCAGGATATCGGAAACTGGGATGTGAGCTCTGTTACAGATATGTCCGGGATGTTTTCAGGAGCAGACTCATTTCGTCATGCTATAAATTCATGGGATGTCAGTTCTGTAACAGATATGTCAGATATGTTTTATATGAATATGACATTTAATCAGGATCTGAGTGATTGGGATGTGCGGAACGTGAAGGATATGTCAAAGATGTTTTTTCAATCTCCAAAATTCAACCAGCATATTGGAACATGGGATGTCAGCAGCGTAATTACGATGGAAAAAATGTTTTACGATGCTGAATCATTTAATGGAGATATTGGCAATTGGAATGTTAGTGATGTGACAAATATGAATGGAATATTTGCTGGAGCCACTTCATTCAATCAGAATATAGGGGGTTGGAACGTCAGCAAGGTGGTTGATATGTCTTCCATGTTCACCGGCGCAGTGTCTTTCAACCAGGATATTGGGGACTGGAATGTAAGCAATGTTACTGATATGTCAAGGATGTTTTCAAATGATTCCGCATTCAATCAAGACATAAGAAGCTGGGATGTCAGCAATGTTACAGATATGCAATATATGTTTGCCTGCGATACCGCTTTTAATTATGATATTGGTAGCTGGGATGTCAGTTCAGTTGAAGACATGGCTGGTATGTTTTATAAAGCATACCACTTTAACCAGGATATTGGGAGCTGGAATGTCAGCCGGGTCGGGTCAATGTTCCTGATGTTTGGTCTTGCATATGAATTCAATCAGGATATTGGCGCCTGGGATGTGAGCAATGTAATGAACATGAATAATATGTTTACAGAGGCTTCATCATTTAATCAGGACCTATCGGATTGGTGTGTTCAGAATTTTCCTGAAGAACCGTACGAATTTTCTGTGGAAAGCAGTTTAGATTCCAGCTATATACCTTTATGGGGCACATGTGGTGGGCTTGAATCGCCAATCTTTTACCTGGCGGATTATGATGTAATCATCAAGTGCAAATTTTGTGAGCCCGGCGACACCGGTACGGTTGACGGTATTCTGTATGAAGCGGTTGACATGGAACTATTATTGCAGCGAATTGATGAGGGTGCAGATCTATCCGTTTTATGTACATCAATGATTACCGATATGTCAAACCTTTTCTTCGGTAAGGAGACAATAAATGATGAGATCATTAGCTGGGATGTCAGTAATGTAACGACTATGAAGGGTATGTTCCATGGCGCTTCGGCGTTTAACCAGCAAATCGAATACTGGGATGTTAGTTCTGTAACAGATATGTCAGATATGTTTCGGGACGCAACTGAGTTTGACCAGGAAGTAGCGACATGGTGGGATGTAAGTCAGGTTACAGACATGTCAGGTATGTTTCGGAATGCAGTTTCCTTCAACAGGGAACTTCAAAGGTGGGATATAAGATCAGTTACCGATATGTCTTTTATGTTTTACAATGCAACATCATTTAACCGGAATATTGGTATATGGCAGGTGGACAAGGTAACGGATATGTCCTATATGTTCGGTAATGCAACTTCATTTAACAGGGACCTCAACATGGATGTGAGTAATGTTTCTGATTTTTCAGGGATGCTTAGCGGGGCTTCATCTTTTAACAGGAATATTGGTTTCTGGGATGTTGGTAATGCTGAGGTTATGGATGAGATGTTCAATGACGCCTTGTTGTTCAACCAGGACATCAGCTCATGGGAAGTCAGCAATGTTACAAGCATGAACGAGATGTTTTATGGGGCAGAATCATTTAACCAGGACCTGAGCTCATGGTGTTTGCCCAACATTCCAGGTGAACCACCTGGTTTTGCAACCATAAGTGCTCTTGAAACATCATATTTTCCGACATGGGGAGGGTGTGATACCATTGACAGCAACTATATTGAATATTCTTCTTCAGGAATAAAAATCAGCCCTAATCCGGCGAGTACATACATAGATATAGAATGTGCTTTCGGGTCGGAAAATTTTGTTCAGATATGCAACCTGTTTGGCGAGATAATTGTTGAACAATCGCTGAGTGCAGGATGCACGAGAATTTATCTGCCGGAAGGACTGAGAAGTGGGGTTTACACAGTGTCCATCCATGAAAAGGATCATCGGGTAAACAGGACGGCGAAATTGATCATTAAAAGGTAAATGGCAGTACCCAGATCCTAAGCTAAAGTGATGAATGGACTCCTGGCATCCTGTCATTTGAGATTGTAAGGACCATTAAAGCATGGAGCATCATCTCAAACACTTAATTTTTTTTTACGATTTCAGATGCAAGGTCTTTCAGGTCCAGACCGGAAAACGATCCTGAGGACATCATGAGATAGATGCCTTTTCCCTGGTTCAGTGCTATTTTACGTAATTCATACTTATCATCCAATACTATAACATTGGATGATCCAAATGATTTGGAAACAAAAGATTTCTCAAGCGGAGGTAGGTTTTTGAATTCCACTACGTGCGGATCGTAAAATACATATGCTGTATCCGCTTTCTCCAAGCTGTTTTCGTACTGAGGCAAAAAATCTTTGTTCAGGCTGCTGAAGGTATGTATTTCCAGGAAGGCGTAAATCTGCTCTTTCGGCCATCTCTCCCTGAAACTTTCGATGGTGGCCCTGACTTTGGACGGGGCATGTGCAAAATCAAGGTATATTTTTTTTTCCTCTGATTCGGCCAGCAGTTCCTGTCGCCTGGCTGCGCCCCGGAAGGAGGGGATCGCCTCATAGAATTGTTCGTCGGTTACTCCCAGCTCCCGGCAAACGAGTTGCGCTGCTCGGATGTTCTGCATATTGTGTGCCCCAAAAACAGGTATCTTCAGCTTTTGCGAGCCCGTTTCGAGGAAGGTTTCATTCCCCGTGACCCCAAAAGGATGTGCATCGTAAAATGTGGTTTCGCAGGTGGCCTCACTGCCGATCTCCTGCAGCAGCTGATCATCCGAATAACAAAACAGGTGTCCCGACGGGTCGATCTGGGTTACGAACTCGCTGAACTGGTTTTTATAATTTTCAAAGGTGGGAAACACATTCACATGGTCCCATGCAATACCTGTAAGGACTGCGATGTGTGGATGGTACAGGTGGAATTTCGGCCGCCGGTCGATGGGGGAGGAGAGGTATTCATCCCCTTCCAGGATGACAATAGGTGCATCTTTAGTAAGCCTGACCATCGTCTCAAAGCCCTCCAGCTGGGATCCCACCATGTAATCAAAATCAAAGTGGTTGTACCTGAGCACATGCATGATCATGGAGGTGACCGTTGTCTTGCCATGGCTTCCGCCGATCACCACGCGTTTCTTCTCCCTGCATTGCTCATAAATATATTCCGGGAAAGACCAGATCTTCAGTCTCAGCATCTGGGCCCTTATCAGTTCAGGATTGTCCTCTTTTGCATGCATCCCCAGTATCACGCCGTCCAGCTCGGGAGTAATCCGGTCCGGATCCCAGCCGGTTCTTTCGGGAAGGAGTCCGTATTTTTCCAATCTTGACCGGGAAGGCTCAAAGATCTCATCATCCGAGCCTGTCACCCGGATTCCCTTGTTGTGCAAAGCCATAGCCATGTTGTGCATGACCGCCCCTCCAATGGCTATGAGGTGTATTTTCATATTACGCATACGCGGAATGAAGCATTTCCAGTATCTTCTTTCCGGCTGCTGTAACTGAGCTGCCGGGTCCGAATATCGCTACGACCCCTTCATCATACAGGTACTGGTAATCCTGGGCAGGGATCACACCTCCTGCAATAACCATGATATCTTCACGTCCAAACTTTTTCAATTCTTTGATCACGGCTGGTATCAGTGTTTTATGACCAGCGGCAAGGGAGGAGACTCCGAGTACGTGGACATCATTCTCCACGGCCTGCTTTGCAGCTTCGGCTGGTGTCTGGAAGAGCGGTCCGATGTCCACATCAAACCCGATGTCGGCATACCCGGTCGACACCACCTTGGCACCCCTGTCGTGCCCGTCCTGACCCATCTTGGCAATCATGATCCGAGGTTGCCGTCCCTGTGTTTTTGCAAATTCCTTTGCCAGGGCGCGTGCCTCAGCGAAGGTTTTGTCAGCGCCGGATTCTGAAGAATAGATCCCGGAGATGGAGCGGATCACTGCCTTGTATCGTCCGCTTACCTGTTCAATGGCAGCGGAGATCTCACCCAGTGAAGCACGCTCTTTTGCTGCTTCGACCGACAACTCCAGGAGATTGCCCTTGCCACTCTTTGCTGTCTCTGTGATTGCCTGCAGAGCTTTTTGCACCTTTTCATTGTTCCGGTTGGCCTTCAGTTTCTTCAGACGTTGAATCTGCGCTTTACGCACCGACGCATTGTCGACTTCGAGGATATCGATGGGATCTTCCTTGTCACGACGGTATTTGTTCACACCTACGATGATGTCCTTGCCACTGTCTATGCGGGCCTGTTTCCGGGCGGCAGCCTCTTCGATCCGCATCTTTGGCAACCCGGTTTCAATTGCCTTGGCCATTCCGCCCAGGCGTTCGATCTCCTCGATGTGTTCCCAAGCCTTATGCGCGATCTCGTGGGTGAGGGTTTCAACGTAATAGGAACCCGCCCAGGGGTCGACCGATTTGCATATGTTGGTCTCCTCCTGGAGATAGATCTGCGTATTCCTTGCGATCCGGGCCGAAAAATCGGTGGGCAAAGCGATGGCTTCGTCCAGTGCATTGGTGTGCAACGACTGGGTATGACCGAGTGCAGCAGCAGTCGCCTCAATGCAGGTCCGCGCCACATTATTGAACGGATCCTGTTCTGTAAGACTCCATCCCGAGGTTTGGGAGTGGGTTCTCAGGGCCATCGATTTGGGGTTCTTCGGATCGAACTGTTTGACGATCTTCGCCCAGAGCATTCTTGCGGCACGCATTTTTGCAATCTCCATAAAATGGTTCATCCCGATGGCCCAGAAAAAGGAGATCCGCGGTGCGAATTTGTCGATATCGATCCCGGCATCGATTCCCGCCCTGATGTATTCAAGTCCGTCTGCCAGCGTATAGGCCAGCTCAATATCAGCGGTCGCACCGGCCTCCTGCATGTGGTAACCCGATACGCTGATGCTGTTGAATCGCGGCATGTTGCGGGAGGTGTACTCAAAGATATCGGCGATGATCTTCATGGACATTTTCGGCGGGTAGATGTAGGTATTCCGCACCATGAATTCTTTTAAAATATCATTCTGAATGGTACCTGTCAGCTCTTCGAGCTTAGCTCCCTGCTCAAGTCCGGCTACAATGTAAAAAGCCATGATCGGCAATACCGCGCCATTCATTGTCATGGAGACAGACATCTCCTTCAGCGGGATCTGATCGAAGAGGATCTCCATGTCCAGGATCGAATCGACTGCCACTCCTGCTTTCCCGACATCCCCCATTACACGGTCATGGTCCGAATCATACCCCCTGTGTGTGGCAAGGTCGAATGCAATCGACAACCCTTTTTGTCCGGCTGCAAGGTTGCGCCTGTAGAATGCATTTGATTCCTCAGCTGTGGAAAACCCCGCATACTGCCTCACCGTCCACGGGCGCATGGCGTACATGGCGGAATAGGGTCCGCGCAGATATGGCGGGAGTCCGGCAGCAAATCCCAGGTGTTCCATTCCTTCAAGGTCTTCGGAGGTATAGGAGGACTTGATATCAATATGTTCCGGGGTGGTCCAGGTTTTGGGTGATGCAGACTTGTGTCCTGAGAGGTTCCGGAACTTGTGGGGGTTGGTATGCTTAAAATTTGGTTTCATGGTTTTTTGGATTAGGAAAGGACGAGGTCCTGGAACTTTTTCAACTCTTCCAGCAAGTTGCTTTTGATATGGATAAAATGGTCGATGCCTTTTTCCTTCAGTTCGTCAATGACATCTTTCGGGTAACCGGCAACGACGATTTCGCAGGATTCGTGCAGCGCATCATATGCCGCTGGTCCGGCTGTCGCGTATGCATCGTCGGCGCTGCAGAGAACGACGATATCGGCATTTGATTTTTTTGCTGCCCCGATCCCCTTTTGAAGGTCATCAAACCCAGCATTGTCGATGATCTCAAATCCGCCGCATGCGAAGAAATTTCCTGCGAACATCGCCCTGGCGGTTCTCCAGGCCGGATCACCGTATTTGAGGAGGAAGATCTTCGGATTTTTACCACTTTTTTCAGTTTGCTGACGCAGTTTTTCTATATCAGCGGAGATACGGAAAGGTACAAGCGCTGGAAAGGAGGATGTTCCGGAAGGTTGGTTGTCCGGCACAGATCTGTCCTGGTTGAGGATCAGTTCACCAAAGGCAGGATACTGGTTGACGCCAAGGATGGTCTGGCGTCGGGATGCTGCTTTTTCCCTCTTTTTTTCTGCTGTTGAAGAGATTGACTTTTGAATGTTTCCCGACCGGAATGCGTCCAGGTATCCATTCTGTTCCTCCGTTTCAATAAAATGTTCCCAGGCCTGGTCCAGGATACGCGAGGTAAGCTCCTCGATAAAATATGAACCGGTGGCAGGATCGGCTACCTTGCCGAAATAGGCTTCCTCCTTCAGGATGATCTGTATGTTCTGTGCGACCCTGGAGGCAAAGTCATTTTCCGGGTTGAACCACCTGTCAAATGGCAGGACTGTGATCTCATCACTTCCTCCAAGGCTGGCCGACATCGCTTCGGTGGTTATGCGCAGCATGTTGACATTGGGGTCGTATACTGTAAGGTTCCAGCTCGCAGTGCGGGAATGGATAAACATTGACAGGTTGTCTAAAGCGACGTTCCATTCAGCATAAATCGCTGTCCATATACTCCTGGCAGCCCTGAGTTTTGCAATTTCCATGAAGTAATCGGGACCAACGGAAAAGTTGAATGACATGGATGCGGCGACCATTTCCGGGTCGGCGCCTCTTTTCGTGAGCTGAGCCATATATTCGGCGGCCATGGCCATTCCGTAACCCAGTTCCTGTGAGAGCGTGGATCCGCTGTCCTGGTGAAGACCTGCATCGACTGCAATAATCCTGAAGTGCGGGAAAATCCTGGCTGATTGCTTTACCAGTTCGGCGAGTTGATCAAATGCTGTATCATTGAAATCACCCGTCCTTGCCATCTGACCCAGGGGGTCAAAGCCGAGGGAGCCTTTCAGGGTATTGTTTTTATTCCCGGCGGAATTGATATAGTTTACCAGGGTTTGATAAAGCCTGGCGGGGTCACCGGCATGAATAAAATTGAGATATGTCCGGCTGGTGTCAACCCCTGCCAGGAGGATTTCCATCTCCTTTTCATTATTGATCTCCCTGCTATTGAGATCAATGCCTACTGACTGGGCTCCTTTATCGATGACCTGTATAATCTTCCGGTTGCACTCTTCAATTGAATTGCCTATTGCCAGGTCCTGCCTGATCAGCCAATCATTCTCCTTCCGGGTTCCGGCTGGTACGTTCCCGCTGGCATCCTGGTCTGCACCGAGTTGGGCGAGGTCTTCTTTTGTATAGAAAGGCTGGACTTCAAAGCCCTCATCTGTTCTCCAGACAAGTTTTTTCTGATAATCCGCACCTTTGAGATCGGCGATGATCTTGTCTTTCCACTTATCTTTGGAGACGTCCGGGAAGTCCTGAAACAATAGATTTTTTGACATGGGGACAGGTATCTGTTTAGAAAGTGCAAAGTAACTACAATGTAGCCTGTCTGACAACAATTTGTTGCATATTTTATATCATGTTTAAGGGAGATCGTGTATCTTGCCTTCTGATACTGGAGATAGTCAGAGGGTGATACGAATTGCGTATTGCGAATTGCGTTGTGCGTAGTTTGTGGTGAGTTGATAGAGATAACTAATAATAGATGATCTATGAAACGATTTTTATTGCCGTTCCTATTGATTTTTATTTTTGATATTGCAGTAGGTCAAACAGTTGAGAATATCCGTGTTGAGCAGGACGGGGATAAGTTGATGATCCATTACCGTATCGGGGGCAGTACTTCAGATGAATTGTACGACGTCACTCTTACCTGCAGCATTGATGAGGGTCCGGCGTTTGAACCCCGGGCAGTGATCGGTGATGTGGGCTCGAATATCCGTGGTGGCAAGAGTTTTAATACGATCGTTTGGGATGTGTTCGAAGATGTGGAGGAGATCGGGAGTGTGGAGTTTTTCGTGAAGGTCGACCTGGAGAAGGAGGATGGAGAGAAGGTAGAAGATGAAAAGGTCGTGGATAAGGGGTCGGTGATGCTGGACCAGGAGCAGGAAAAGAGAAAGTTTTTTGCCGGATACAACGGCAGTTCCTTGCACCCACTGGGTATCCGTGCAGGGACACTGGGCAACTGGGGTTTTTACGCAGGATTCAGGTATGGCGGCTGGGATCCCTATTATTATGTCGATTTTTGGGGCAACTGGGTTGGCAATTACCTGGTTTCAGTCACCGGTGGCGTAACCAAAGAGATTAAAGCCTGGGAGAAATTCAGGTTGCATGGTTTTACCGGAATAGGTGCGGGGTATTATCTGGATGAATTTGAGTTTGAGATTGGTGCGATCGGGGTGATCAAAAACAGGGTGAATGTGAACCTTGGGTTTTCTTATTTCTCTTATTTGTATGACGTAACAATCGGGGTTGGAGTGGTATTTTAAATATTACCGGGATGAAAAGAGCTTTTTTAATAATTGGATTGTATGCGTTGGTCGGACAAGGTCCGTTATCCGGACAGTCAAATAAGGCCAGCAGTGGGGTGGTGGAGGTGCAGATGTCGAAAAAACAATCAGGTTCGGAATCTGCTGAACGCAACGTCTCTTCCGTAAAGTATACCCCGGTGATGAAGCCGGAGATCACTACCACAACTTCAGAAGCTACCGCAAGTACGGCTATGAATAATGAGATTGCCTGGATCGCACCAACATTCAGCACGGTAAACACTTCAAGGAATAACTATATGCTGAGGGCACAGGTAAGTCTTGAAGAGCAACTCAGGGTGATCAATGTATTCCTGAACGGTGATTTCCACAAAAACATCATCGTGAAACCAGGATCGGGGAACACTGTACTGGTGGAAGAGTCCATCGACCTTGCCCTGGGGAATAATGTGGTAAAGCTTGAGGGGGTCGGGATATCCGGTATAAAAATTGAGGACCAGGTATACATCAACTATGACCTATCCAGTGCACGGTATTATGCGCTGATCATCGCGGTGCAGGACTATGACGATCCCACCATTAACGATTTGTCTGAACCGGTAAATGATGCAGACAAGTTTTACAGGATCATCAGTTCAAAATATACCTTTAACGAAGAGGACATTACCTACCTGAAAAATCCGACCAAAGCAGATATCATCGGGACGCTCCACCATATGCGGGGGAAGGTGAACGAGGAAGACAACCTTCTGATCTATTACGCAGGTCATGGTTTCTGGGACGAGGAGATGATGACAGGATACTGGCTTCCCAGTGATGCTGAAAGTGACAATCCAGTGAACTGGCTGCCGAATACGGACCTGACCAATTACCTGAATGTACTCAAGACAAAACATACGCTTTTGATCGCAGATGCCTGCTTCAGCGGGGGGATCTTTAAGACCCGGAAGGCTTTTAACAACAGGGGTACCATTGAGAAGTTATACAGACTGCCAAGTCGGAAAGCCATCACAAGCGGCACCTTGACGGAAGTGCCAGATAAGAGCGTATTTATCGAGTACCTGATCAAAAGGTTGAACGAAAATAAGGAGGATTACCTTACCTCGGAAGAGCTTTTCTCAAGTATGCGGACTGCAGTGATGAACAACAGTGACAATGTCCCTCAGTATGGAACAATCCAGAATGTGGGGGATGAAGGCGGGGACTTCGTGTTTATCCACCAGTAATCATTTCTTCCCGATCATTTTTGATGGATCAACCCATTCATCGAACTCATCGCTGGTCAGGTATTCCAGTGCCAGGGCAGCCTCTTTCAGCGTAGTCCCTTCCTTGTGGGCCTTTTTGGCAATTTCGGCAGCCTTTTCGTACCCGATATGCGTATTGAGTGCGGTGACCAGCATCAATGAATTATCGAGGTTTAGCTTGATCTGTTCATGGTTGGGTTCGATCCCTATCGCACAATTCTCATTGAAGGAGAGGCAGGCATCGCCGATGAGTCGGGCCGACTGCAGGTAATTGTGGATCATGACGGGCTTGAAGACGTTCAGCTCAAAATGGCCATTGCTGCCACCTACATTGATGGTCACATCGTTGCCGATTACCTGGGCACACACCATGGTCAGTGCTTCGGCCTGCGTGGGATTCACTTTCCCGGGCATGATCGAAGAACCTGGTTCGTTGGCAGGAATGATGATCTCCCCGATCCCGCATCGTGGTCCCGAGGCCAGCATGCGAATGTCGTTTCCTATTTTCATCAGGCTGACGGCAAGCGTCTTGAGTGCCCCATGTGATTCAACGATCGCGTCGTGTGCGGCAAGTCCTTCGAACTTGTTGGAGCCGGTTACGAACGACAATTCAGTATATTTAGCGATGTATGCTGCCACCACTTTGTCGTAATCATCGGGAGTGTTGATCCCGGTGCCGACCGCTGTACCTCCAAGGGCGATCTCAGACAGGTGGTCGAATGAAAAGACCAGGGCTTTTAATCCGTGTTCCAGTTGCGAAACATATCCCGAAAGTTCCTGTCCGAGTGTAAGTGGTGTGGCATCCATGAAATGGGTACGTCCGATCTTTACCACATCCATAAAATCTTCAGATTTCTTTTTAAGGGTATCCCGCAGTTCTTTCACTCCGGGGATGGTTCGTTCCATGATGACCTGGTAGGCTGCGATATGCATGGCGGTTGGGAAGGTATCATTGGAAGATTGTGATTTATTTACATCGTCGTTCGGATGGATCAGGCGTTCTCCTTCGCCAAGCTTGTTCCCGAGCATTACGTGGGCGCGGTTTGCAACCACTTCATTGACATTCATATTCGATTGTGTGCCCGAGCCTGTCTGGTAAACCACCAGCGGGAACTGGTCGTGGAGTTTGCCCTCAATGATCTCATCACACACCTCCATGATGATGTCGGCCTTTTCTTTTGGCAATACGCCCAAATCGAGATTTGCTGCGGCTGCAGCTTTTTTGAGATAACCGAATGCCCGGATGATCTCTTCGGGCATCTTTACATTCCCGATCTTGAAGTTGTTCAGTGAACGTTGTGTCTGGGCGCCCCAGTACTTATCGGCAGGTACCTGTACCTCGCCCATGGTGTCTTTTTCAATGCGGTAGCTCATAGGGTTTAATTTTAACCCTAAAGTTACTCAAAAGATCAATGAACTACAATGCAAACAGCCTCCTTTGCAGGGATTGATTCTTGAACCTTTCAGATTGATCATCCGCATCCACTGCCGACAGCCGACTGCTGACTGCCGGCTGAACCTCAGTCCACCTTCATCATCAGGACGGTCACATAATTCACGTTGTCTGAACCTGTGTGAAGTCCCACTCCACATTGGGAATAGTCTTTTAGCATCAGGCTGGCGGTGGTGGAATCGGAGGTCCAGTTTGCGACAATTCCTGCTGCCGTCCCCTCATTGGTAGCCTGTATCAATGTCAGGTCATTGTATCCCCCGATCTTGTCATGGATGATCTGCCAGTGGTCACTGATGCCCGTTGTATCCAAACCTGTACTCTCCATTCCCGCACTGAAGATCTGCGCCTCTTTCACCATGACAAACTGGTGGACGAAGGGGTTTTCATCGGGAATCCCATTGGCAATTCTGTATGCATCTATTTCATTGAATATTTGCGATTCAATGGCTTTGATATTTACAAATGGTTCATCATCACCGCAGGATGTGGATGAAAAAACAAAAAAGGCAATGACACTGCTTAGGATTACTATCGATCTTTTCATTCGCTTATTCTTTATTGGTTTTGCTCAAATCATTTAAACACGGGTAATTATCCGGGGAGAAAATCACGCTCATGCCATTTTCATACCGGGAAGTGCCGTGTTTGTTATTCAGATGACTGAAAAGTTACAACAATGGTTGTATGTTCTCTGCCGGATCCCCGATAACGGCCTTGTATTTTGTCTCAACAATGGGGCGCCGGATCAGTTTCGGGTTCTCCAGGTAGATTCGTATCCACTCATCTTCCGTGAAGTTCATCCCTTTCAGTTCTTTCCTGTACTGCTCTTCCTGGGTCCGCACCAGCTCTGCTGCCGGGATGTTCAGTTTCATCAGGATCTTTTTCATTTCCTCTTCTGACAGGGGCTCTTTCAGGTATTCCCTGATTTCAGGTTCCACTCCGTTCTCTTCCAGCAAGGCAAGTCCGGCACGGGATTTTTTACAGCGTGGATTGTGATAGATGATAAGTTTCATGAATCAATATTTTAAATGCTCTTTTATAGTTCGATCTTATTCCCATCCAGCACGAACATTCCCCTGCCGTGGGTGGCGATAATTACCATGCCTTCCCGTGGATGGATCTTCAGATCATGTACATAGGTGCAGGGAAGATCACCGAGCACCTGCCACGAGGCACCGCTGTCCTCTGAAATATATACGCCCACATCGGTACCCACGTACAGGACATCTTTATTATGCGGATCTTCCCGTATCACATTCACCGGTCCGATGGGGATGTTTGCTGAAAGGTCCTCCCAGGTCGCTCCGAAATCGGTACTTCTCCAGATGTAAACCTGTGCGTCATCGTCACGCCTGCCTGTCTGGGTCACATAGACGGTACCGAAATCATATTTTGAGGCAACCACCCTGGAGATCCAGCGCCGGGGCATCGGTTTTTCCAGGATCTCCTTCCAGTTTTCACCCCCGTCTTTTGTCCGCCACAACCTGCCGTCGTCGGTACCGGCGTAGATCAACCCTGCCCTGAAAGGCGACTCATCGATGGCGGTGATGGTCTGGTAGCTGATGTCGCCGCGCTTTTTCGGATCGTTGGTGGTCAGATCCGGGCTGATCCGCTCCCAGGTCTCCCCGAGATCCGTTGACTTCATTACATACTGGACCCCATGGTAAACAATATCCGGATTATGCGGGGAAAAGATGGTCGGGGCCATCCACTGTCCGCGCAGATCATCCTCCTCGGGATAGGTTGAAGGCAGCACAAAACGCATATCCCCAGGATACCCGTCCACGGTAGCTTTCGCCAGTTTCCCGTAAAAAAGCGATGCCAGGATCGTGTTGTTGTCTCTTGGATCCACAATGTGTGTACTTCCCTCGGCCCCAAGGGTATATTCCCATTCCGTTGCCGGGATCCTGTCGCGGCCCCTGGAGAGATCCACCTCCGAATAAAAGCTATGGTGGTCCTGGATGGACCCATACACTCGGAAAGGGTCGGCCCTGTCAAACTCCACGTTGTAAAACTGCGCCAGCGGGAGCTCTTCAATCAGACTTCTCCAGTTTTCGCCCCGGTCATAGGAGATGCTTATCCCCCCGTCATGCGCAGATAAAATGTAATTCGAGTTGTCCGGATCGATCCACATGCCATGGTGATCGGCATGTATGTCCCGTATCTCGTTAAATGTCTCCCCGCTGTCGAATGACTGGTTCAGCCAGATGCCCAGCGAATATATGTTTTCCGGATCGTTCGGATCCACCCTGATCTGTCCGAACACCCACCCATAGGTGGCAGAATGATCCTGCATGTATTCCTTCATCTCTTCGGTTTTGCCGCTGGTCTGCACCCAGTCACTGCCGCCATTGGTGGTCTTATAGATGACCGCCCCCTTCAGGATATCCTGCATGGGACGACCGTAATTATCCAGTGCCCCCTCTTCGGCTTTGTAGGCTACCTCGTAATTGTCCACAAGCAGGTAGAGAATTTCCGGATCGGACCGCGAGATATCGATTCCCATCCGGCCCCGGTACTGTGGTGCGGGTAAACCGGTATTGATCTTTTCCCAGCTCTCCCCGCCATCGGTGGTTTTCCAGGCATGGTTGTTTTTGTGGTCTGAATAGGTGCGCGGGTCGTTCCATTTGAGCCGGGTCCGCTGCCACGAGGTGGCATAGAGAATGTCGGGGTTTTCGGGATGCATCACCAGGTCGATGAAACCGGTCTCATCATTAATGTAGTTGATCTTCTCCCAGCTTTTTCCGCCGTCAGTGGTCTTATAGATTCCCCGCTCTTTGTTATGCGTCCATTCATGTCCGGCTGAAGCCACGTAAACAATATCGGGATTTTCAGGGTGGATGATGATCCTGGAGATCGTGAAGGTATTCTCAAGTCCCATGTGCTCCCAGGTTGCACCGCCGTCAACTGTTTTCCATACCCCGCATCCCGCATTGGAGGAACGGAAAATATTTGCCTCGCCGGAACCTGCCCATACGATCTCAGGGTTGGAGGGTGCGATGGCGATGTCACCGATCGTGGAAGTTCCCTGGTGTTCGAAGACCGGCTCAAAGGTAACCCCCTCATTTACACTTTTCCAGATTCCGCTGCTGGCAGTGCCAACCCAGATGGTGTAACTTTTCCCCCGGGGCATGACTGCCTCCACATCGGTGCATCTCCCCGAGATGTTGGTCGGACCGATAAACTGCCAGTGAAGCGAATCGAACCGGGAATCTGCCCGCATCTGTTCATGTTGAGCATATCCCTCAAGCTTCGATTCTCCGTCAAGGATGGGGGCTTTCTGTCCGTATGCCTGGAATGCATAGAGTACAATTACGGCAAGGAAAAATGTCTTTTTCATGAAATTCTTTTTAGCTAAATTAAGATATTTATACGGACAACACAGATAATTGCATCATTTGGCACATTAACTATTTAGATTTCTCAAACAGATAAAATCAAAATAAATGAGCCGAAATTTCGATATGGTCTACATACATGTGCAATTTTCTGTGAAGTACAGGAATCGATATTTAAATGCCCAAGCGCTGAAAGTTTTACGAGACTTTATATGGGAACATTCCAAGGATCGGGATTATACTGTTTTGGCTGCAAATGGATATTTGAATCACTTTCATATACTTCTAAAGCCCCGGCTTAAAAATCCAATCAGTAAAATTCTAAAAGAAATTAAAGGCACCTCGAGTCATTATCTTCGTCAGAAAGGTATCGTACAAAAGGATTTTTCCTGGCAGCAAGGATTTTCAGCATTTTCAGTATCTCCCGGACAAGTGCAGGAAAAAATCAATTACATCAAAAACCAGTATGATCATCACAGTAAGTACTAGCTGCGGAATTCATTCCGCAGATTTATTAAATCAAAATAGCTAAAAGATTCATTATTTCTGCGGAATGAATTCCGCAGCTATGATTGAAATTGATCTCGAAATACAGCTAGATTGCAAGAATCTGAGCACAGCTATGATTGAAATAGATTTCGAATTTCAACTAGATTCAAATGATCTGCGGTGAATTTCACAGCTACCAACCAGGATTCTGTTTGAGCAATCCCCTGTTCACATTGATCTCGGAGATGGGGATTGGAAGAAATTCATTTTTGCCTACCTGGAAGACATTTCCGTCGTAAATCTCCCCCCAGTCGATTGCCCATTGCGGATCGAAACTCCACCTGATCAGGTCGATGTAGCGATGACCTTCAAAGGCAAGTTCCACGTCCCTTTCATGTATGATCGCATCGGTTGTGAGTGTTGCAACAGGGGGCATCTTCACACGGTCACGTACATTATTCAACGCAATCAGTCCCGAGCCGTCTGCATCGTTGTCCAGCAACAGGCATGCCTCAGCATATAGAAGACAGACATCGGCCAGCCTGATTACCCGGTGGTTGAATGGTGCGTTGTTCGGCGCCGCCAGGTCGTTGTAAGTGGGATAAGCATATTTCTTCGGTCCGAACCCAATGGATGGCTGACCAGGCACTGAAAGTCCGCGGCCTGCTGACACCCTTTTATTGTTCAGTCCGCTGGTATAAAACTTATTGTAGTACTCCTCCTCGGGAACGAAATGCAGCCTGTCTCCATCAAGGTAGAGCGAGGCAAAAGTCCTTGGATCCTTTGCAAATCCGGCGGGATGACTGCTGACCTCTTCGAATGCATAGTACATATCCGGATGTGCTTCATGGTTCTTAAAACTGCTTTCATGGTGATAGAACCACTGGAAATTCATGTTGCCGGACCATTGCCAGCCGGGCAGCCAACCCTGGTTGATCCGCTTATCGGTATACTGCACCTCCCAGACCGACTCGCTGTTGTTTTCGGAGGGGTAGAAAGTTCCATCACTTGCCGGAAGGTCCATATACGAAGTATTGCAAAGGACCGCATTGATATAATCCACCCTTTCGTCGGCCTTTGGCTGTATCAATGCATATACAGGACTGTCCATGACCTCTTTCAGCATCTGTTTTGCCAGCCCCAGATCGGTATCGATCTCCGCCTGTCCTGATCCCATTCGCATGTGGTAATAATAATATTTGTACAACATGGCTTTTCCGAGAAGGGCTTTTGCTGCCCCGCTGGTGATCCTTCCCACGTTATTGTCGTCATAGCTTTCAGGAAGAATCGCCATGGCATACTCCAGGTCCTCCACGATCTTGTCCCAGAACCGGATCTGATCACCATTGGGGTAAGCTTCATAAGCATCTATGGGCAGACTCGTTTCGTCATAGTAGATCGGACGATCAAAAATCGTGACCAGCAGGAAGTAATACAACCCCCGGAGCGCCCGCACCTGGGCCATATATTGATCCCGGGTATCAGCATCCAGTCCATCAATTTCCAGTTCCTGCAGGTTATGCAATACGTGAGAGGTTCTCCACAATCCCATGTACAGGTCCCTGTGCATCCAGGTGACAAATTCATTGGAAGAATTGATGCTGATGTTGTCCATGGCAGTTGTTTCGAAGAGTGTCCTGTCCTCGAACGAACCGAAGAGGAAGAACCACCTGCAACCAAACACCCCGGAGTGTGCCAGTGGTGTATAACATGAATTCATGGCATAATATGCATCTTCAGCTGTTTTATAAAATGAGCTGAGAGCAAGCTGGTTGATGTTTTCCACCTCCAGTGCATCGTCTGTGCAGGATGGCGTCACAGCAGCAATGATGGTAAACAGGGCGATGAAATATGTGATCTTTTTCATTCGTATATGTCTTATTAAAATCCGATCTGTAATCCTATTGTACTTACCCTTGGGTTGGGATACCCGCCGATGTCGGTACCCGAGTCCAGCGGATTTGAGAAAACTGCCACCTCCGGGTCCCTGCCGGTATATTCAGTGAATACAAACAGGTTGGAGAAGCTTACATAGATCCTGAAGTTATCTATACTTGCCCGCTGCAGGAGACTGGCAGGCAGGTTGTAACCAATCTGAAGGTCTTTCACCCTGATGAATGAGCCGTCTTCGATCCACCACGTCGAGATCCTGTCGTTTACATTGCTGTTGTTCCGGTCTGCCCGGACATATTCCGCTGAGGGCAGGCCTTCCCGGTAATAATTGTTCGCAAACCCCATAAGTTTATTGTGATCCAGGTCCTGTGCATTGAAACTGGAAAGGGAGGCACGTTCCGCATTGAATATTTCAAATCCATGCATCCCGCTGAGGAACAAAAGCAGGTCAATGTTCCTGTAGTTCAATTCAAGATTCAGCCCATAGATCATATCAGGAATAGGTTTCCCGATCAGGGTGCGGTCATTGGCATCGATCCTCCCGTCATTATTCAGGTCTGTAAATTTCAGATCCCCAGGTGAAGGAGTCCCCTCTATTGGTTCTGCGAAAGTGTAATCCCCCGATTCATCAAAGTCATCCGGTGTGATGATGCGTTCGGCGATATAGCCGTAAAGTGACCCGATGGGCCGGCCCTCGATGGTCCTGTTGTAACCCTCTCGTGTTGTAATGTCGGTTGTGGGAATACTGATCACCTCATTTTTAATGGTTGTAAGGTTCGCTGTGATGCCGTAATAAAAATCGCCCCGGGTCCCCCGGTAGGAAAATACCATTTCGAAGCCCCGGTTCTGAATTTCACCCACATTCAGCCATGGTTGCGCATCTTCAGAAAAGCCGGGTTCAGAGGCACGACCAAAAACGTGGGACACCGGTTTTTTCACAAGCAGGTCATTTTGGTTTTTCACATAGTATTCCAGGCTTGCCTGGAGCCTGTTGTTAAAAAGATTTGCATCCACCCCGATATTCAGCATGGACGCCGCTTCCCACTGCACAACAGGATTGGCAAACGAGCTGAGGACATATGTGGCTACAGCAATATTCTGATCATATCCGAAGACAGGTGAAAATTGGGTGGCTGCCGAAAGGAAATCGTCATACTGGAACCTCCCGATATTCGAATTACCGGTTTGCCCCCAGCCGGCCCTGAGCTTGAGCATATTTATTTCTGTCACCTGTGGGAGCAAGTCTTCATTCAGTTTCCAACCGACGGAAAAGGAGGGGAATGTACCCCACCTGTAACCCTCTGCAAACCTGGAATTTCCGTCGGTTCGCAGGGAGGCGGTCAGCAGGTACTTGCCCTTGAAATCGTAAATGACCCTTCCCAGGTAGGCGATACTTTTGAAGGGCCAGATGGCACCCCCAATTACCTGTCCGTCTGCCGACGCCTGGTCGAACACATTCAGTTGTTCATAGGGAAAACCAATTGCTCTCGGGGTGGTAATACTGGTTGTGACATTCCGATAATGGTGAACTGCAGTAAGTGAAAGATTGTGGTCACCGAATGAACGGCTATAACTCAACTGGTTCTGAAGGGAGAGATTCAGGACCTCGTTGTATTCTTCGAGCAATTCTGCCTGCGGCTCCGTCCTTACCCCCATGTCATACGAAGGTCTCCAGTTGCGGGTCTTGCCATAGGTGAAGTCGACAGATGGAAGCACCCGGAATGTGAGTCCGTCCAGGATCTCCAGTTCCGCATAGATGCTGCCCAGGAAATTGTTGATGTATTCATTGTTATCGGGCAGCATGGCCATCCCGAGCGGATTGAACTTGTCATTGTTCCCGGTGGACGGGAAGGTCTCGCTAGAAGGATCGATCGTTCCGTCACCATCTGCATCGAATTCGTATCCCTGCTGTGCCCCGGCAAATCCCCCCTTGTTGTTTTCATCGTAGATGGCCATGAGCGGACTTGCGGTTTTGACCAGGTTAAAATCTGCCGCTCCCCGATGGATGTGATTGCGGCTGATGTTCATGGTCTCCCCGATCTTCAGCCGTTTGCCAATGGTAAAATCCGAGTTGGCCCTGATGTTGTAACGCTTTGCATTGTTGTTGACAAGCACCCCGGTTTCATCGTAATAGTTCGCCGAGATGCTGTAGTTGCTCTTTTCTGCACCGCCTGAAATCCTCAGGTAATGGTTCATTGTATATCCCGGTGTGGTGATCTCATCCTGCCAGTCGGTTCCCTCCTGCCATCCATCCCCATAATAGGCCTGCCTGAATTCATCGGTGTATGCAACCTGTTCAATCCCATCCCTTTCGTTCAGGGTGTTGTAGAATTCTGCATACTGATCTCCATTCATCAGGTCCAGTTTCCTGGGAATTTTATTCTGGCTCAGGTATGCTGAATAGGTTACCGAGGGGGCTCCGGTGGTTCCTCGCTTTGTTGTGATGATCACCACGCCGTTGGCCCCGTCTGCACCATAAATGGCTGCCGAAGATGCATCTTTCAATACCTGCAGAGATTCAATATCTGCAGGATTAATCCCCTGGATACTGTTGGTGATGATCCCGTCGATCACATAGATAGGATCGGCGCTACGGCTGATAGAACCCACTCCCCTGACACGAATGGATGTTGCAGCCCCGGGCTGTCCCGAATTCTGGGTAACCAGCACCCCGGGGGCCTTTCCCTGTATGGCTGAGGCAAAGGATCCGGTGGGTGTCCGGTTCAGGTCTTCAGAGGTTACCACAGCAACAGCACCGGTCAGATCATCTTTTTTCACAGTACCGTACCCGATTACAACTACATCCTCCAACTCCGTAGTTGATTCTTCCATGGAGACGTTGATTTCAGAGCGGTTGCCCACTTCAGTCTCCAGGGTGGTGTAACCGATGAATGAAAACTGGAGGATATCCGAAGGATCCTCCACCCTTATTGTATAGAATCCTTCGATGTCGGTGATCGTCCCCGTGGTTGTGCCCTTGATAATGACAGTTGCTCCAGCGATGGGTTCTCCTGTTGAGGTAGCGGTCACTGTTCCGCTTACGTTTCGCTGGGCCAGGGCCAGGGAGGGGGTCAGGATAAATAAACTCAGAATGAGGAGATACCTCATCCATCTAAAGTTAGTTAGCATTGTATTGGTTTATAGTTTAGTTATTCAAATATAACAAAAATTGCCCCCGTCAGTGAAAAATGATGCACATCAAAAAAACAACTGCGGAATTCTTTCCGCAGATCAAATGCATCTTTTTAGCTTGTTCGATTCTTTGATAAGGAGATTTCGATTAGCAGATAGATACAAAGGATCTGATGAATGAATTCCGCAGCCAGGAATGATGATTGTTCAGCAATTTTGAATCATGTTGGCGGCGGAATTCATTCCGCCGACAGCATTATCTCAAAGCTGCTTTACTTAGGAGGTGCTCCGGCACGTCCACATTGAATTCAATCGATTCCACGATGAACTCTGTTCCGTCCCCTTTTTTCAGCATATCCTTGAAGATGATCTTACCGGGGTACCACCGGTTACCCACCCTCCGGATGTCCTGGAGCTCTGTTTTCTTCAGTAACGTTCCGCTTTTGGCGTACAACTCCTCCTTCAGGGGAAGGTACCGTTTTTTGTCTACCCAGATCTTGCGCAATTGGTAAGCGACATCCGGCGAATTGGCAGTCATCTCAACGATCCAGCAATCGGTGCCGTTGACTGCTTCACTGCCGGTTACCACGGCATCATATCTATTCCGCAGTTCAGGGTCATCCATCATGTCTTCATAGGAGAGGTCGGAACCCATTACAGATTGCCGCAGCATATGGCCTGAGATCTGGATCGTCCGGTCGGTTCCGGGTGAATAGATCCACAACTGGTCTTCGAGTTTCAGCATTTTGGTACCCTTCTCCCTTGCGGGAGCCAGGTATTCGGTGTATGCTTTTTCATCCCCCACCGACCAGGTTTCGGATTCAATGGTGCGGGTACTCCTGGTTCCATTGATCACCATTTTAGAGACGACATGCCTTGAATCGGCCGACATGTTCTGGTCGATCCTGTCCAGGATCTCATCTCCTGAAGGTTGCGCCAGGAGTGATCCCGGTAAGAAGAGGATCATTGCGAATGCATATATCGTTTTCATGATTATTCTGTTTATTATTTATTCTATACTTTTTATTATGCCTGTAACTCCTTGAACAGGTTGGCTGTCTGTCTCCGGTAAATCCCGATTCCTGCAAGCGCTGTTCCAAACAGCGTGGCGAGGACACCCGGGATGAACCCGATGTAATAGCACTCTGGTGTGATCCGGGCACGGTAAACACCCGACATCATCATATTGGATCCCTGCATCATGTCGCTGAAATCGATTCCCTGTTCCAGCAGCTTTGCAAGCAGTAATCCGACAATGGTGCCGGTGACAGAACCTACGATCCCGATGACCAGGGATTCACTGATGAGGCTCCTGTAAATATGACCCTTGTGCTCACCGATGGCCATGCGCAATCCCATCTCTCCATACCTTCTCAAACCACCCAGCAAGCCTGCATTCCAGAGGACGATTGCCATGGCGATGAGAAAGATCGTGACGATGATTCCCTGCATGTACCCGATGATATCGATCATCCCGGTGAGGTTGTTCTGGTTGCGCAGCGGCACCATGACCGGTTCAAACATATCACCCTCCTGGTGTTTCGCATTGAACTGTTCAGAAAGTGCGATGGCTTGCTCATCATTGTATTCACCGCCTTCAAAATATCCCAGGATCTCACCTGTTGCATTCTGCATGTCAAGCGCCTGCCGGATGCCTGATATGTCGGCGATCACACCTCCCCGGTCCAGCGCACTTACACCAAAGTTGAGTGTTCCCGAAACCGTGAAATTTGTGATCGACATGGCGCCGTACATTGTTGAAGTGATCAGCGTTACCTCATCACCGGGTCCGACCCCAAGGTTGGTGGCGAACTCTTCCGATAAAATTACTTCGAAAGGGGTGGAGGGGACTTCTCCGCGGATCAAGATCTCTTTGAGATTGAGTCGGGCAATCTCCTTACTGTCGGGTGAGAGCAGGTCCACGGCCATCCCCGATGCAGGTCCCTGTTCTTTCGTTTCACCATGCTCATCAGGCGCATCCATGAGTCCGCCGAAACTGATCCTTTCCGCCCAGGTCATGGTGGGATATTCTGTTTCAAGATCTGAGATGAAATCATCAGTGTCCAGCAGGGCCAGGTCATTTGGTTTCTGGTCCACATTTTCATGGTAGGCATTGGTCATAATCTTCACATGTCCGGTTGAGAATTTGGCATTGAAGTCCACCATGTCTCCCATGATGCCTGTGATCCATGCCTGCATCAAAACGGCAAGCATCACACCCAGGGTGACCACGATGATCGGCAGCAGACTTCGCTGGCGGTCACGGATCAGTCCTTTTATAAAAAAGCGTATCATAATCTTATTTTTAATCGGTTATTGAATCTTACCCCGGATGGCATCATTCGGGTTCATTTTTGCGATCTTCCGGGCCGGCATATAGCTGACAATGGCTGTTGTGATCGTCACTATGATCACGGAAGTCAGCACCAATCCCAGGCTGTATGCCGGGATGATCGCATCGCTGATGGGCAGCCCCATCTGGTCCGTGCCTTCCGGCATCGGCATCCCAGTCTTTTTGAGCCACATCAAAAGAGGACCGCCCCAAATGGCACCAACAACAAGGGCCATCAGTGCATGCATGGTACCTTCTACGGTGAATACACCAATGACCTGCCTCCGCGTCATGCCCATGGCGATAAAGGTTCCGATCTCTTTCTGCCTCCTGAAGATCGACAATACCTGTGTGTCGAATATTGCCAGCAGGGCAAGGGCCAGCAGGATGGCTGAAAAGACAGCGTTGCCAACCGATTTGGACTTGATCATCTGGTCCATATCATAGAGCAATGCATCGAGATCCTGGAAATTCCATCCCTCCAGGTCAAGTCCTGCCAACTCCTGGTTGGCAATCGCGATGATGGTTGCCTCGTTCTCCAGGTCCAGCATTTGCTGCATGTCCTCCAATGAGATCCACACCTGTCCCATGTCTATGGCCGGGACATCGGCATGAAAAACTTTCGCGATCTTCACCTCCACTGCATCGAACATACCATTGGCATCGCGCCATCTCACCAGGAGCGTTTCTCCTTCGGCTACTTTGAGATTTGAAGCGATCCTTGAACCCAGGATGGCCTGGATCTCATCTCCACCGGATGCCAGTGCTTCACTGGGAATAGCAAGGGTCTGCTGGTCCGGTTCGATCCCTTTCAGCATCACGCTCTTCATCCTTCCTTCCGGGTATACAGTTGCCTGGGAGATCAGGATCGGAGCAATCTTGCCTGACTCAAACGCATCAGTTAGCTCCTGCGGAACAGGTGCATGCGCATCCTCATAGGTAAACGGGTCAAACGGATCGAATGATCCGGCCCAATACTGACCCTGTCCGTATTGCCATTCGATGACGTCATGACGGGCCTGCTTGTTCCATCCCTGGATAAAGCCGTTTTGCATGACGATCATTACGAATGCGACTGAAAGGATAAAGACATTCAGGAAGGTCCTGAGTCCGGCACCAATCAGATTTTTTATTGCCAATTTTATTGATAACATGGTTGCCTCCTTTCAATTATTTAACCTGTTCATCTTTCACAACTTTCCCGTCTTCCAGGGATATGATCCTCCTCAGGTACTGGATTACCTTGTCATCATGGGTCGCAAACAGGAAGGTGGTACTGAGCTCCTGATTCAGTTGCTCCATGGTGCGGAGAATGTTGTGAGAGTTCTCGGCATCCAGGTTGGCTGTAGGCTCATCGGCCAGCACTATTTCCGGTTTCTTGACCATGGCCCTGGCGATGGCCACACGCTGTGATTCGCCGCCCGACAGCTGTTTCGGTTTTGACTTCACCTTGTCGGTAAGTCCCACCCATTCCAGGGCATCCATGACCGCCTTTTTTCTTTCGGAGTCTGACATCTTCAGCAGCAACAGTGGAAATTCGACGTTTTCATACACGGTATATACCTGCATAAGGTTGTAAGTCTGGAAGATGAAACCGATGTGCTTCTTCCGGAGTGTTGAGGCGCG
>CAKZNC010000163.1 GCA_937129385.1 uncultured Bacteroidota bacterium | reverse complement strand
TCAGAACGATCGAAGTTCCCACCGTGATTCCCGGCTTCAACGAATACTACAAGGCACCTGGTGAGTTGCACTTCACGATAAATGGAAAAAAACACTCCCTGGTCCCGTTTCAATCAGGCAATGGCTATTTCCTGATCGTCGGTGATGAGACAAATGGCATGCAGACCTATGGCGCCGGAAGGTTCATGTATACCACCATGGTCGATGGCAACGAGGTGATCCTCGATTTCAACAAGGCCTACAATCCACCCTGCGCCTTCAGTCCGTTTGCCACCTGTCCGCTCCCGCCCCTTGAAAATATGCTGGAGGTGGAGGTCGAGGCGGGTGAGAAGGCGGTGCATATGGATTGAAAGTTAAGAGTTAAGAGTTAAGAGTTAAGAGTTAAGAGTTAAGAGTTGAGAGATGGGAAGCCGTCAGCCAGCAGTTCGAAGCGGGGAGCCGCACGAATCCCCTTGACTAAATCAATGGCTGATGAGGACCTTCTTTACAACTGTACCTTCGTTGGTATGTACCTTCACCAGGTAGATTCCCGGGGCAAGGTTTTTAGTCTGAATGGAACGCCCGTCTTTACTTGTGCCAACAAGCTCTCCCGTCGGACTGATCAGCTGAAGACGCTCAACAGGAATGCCGGTATTTGACTCGACGAATACCTCATTCTGTGCCGGATTGGGGTAGATGCTGAAAGCACCGGCCAGTTCATCCCTGCTTGATCCGCTCAGTTTCATACTGAACAGCCTGATGTGATCGATCATCCAGCCCTCCTGCCCGGTATCGTTTTCATCACTGATAAAATTGAATCGAACCATCGCTGAATCTCCATTCACCTTTCCTTCCTTGGTCAGACAATACTCCCAGCCAAACCTGACCGTCGTCCAATCTTTCAATTCTCCTGAAAAACCAGCGGTATCATTGTAGAGAAACTCCTGGTCTGAATACAACCCGAATGTGTATGGATTATTGCTCATTCCAGGGCTGTAGCAACCAAAATAATCGTCAATGATATTTATCCAGGATGCTCCTCCATCATAGGAGACATCGATATACCCACCATCCTTGCCCTCTTCGGTATCCAGCTTGTGCTGAAACTCAAGGTACACACTGTAGGGATAATGGTCGATATTTTCCGGACTCAATACAAGGGTGAACGAGCTGTGATTGTTGGCAGGATATCCCGCATCACCCCTGGTAAAAATGGCATTGCTGCCGGCAAAAGCACTGCTGAACAGGACTTTATCCGGTGCACCAATTTCCCATATATTTGAAGCTGTAGTGTCGATCTGTAAAAAATCGTAAGGCTCTTCAAATGTAATAGTGTCCCATGAGTATTCTTCACGCTGGGCATGGAGCTGTGTGCTAAAGAAGAGCAGGACGAATAAGATAATGGGGTGTTTCATTGTAAAAAAATATGATTTGGGTTTTGATTATTCTATGGACGAATTGAAATCCTTAAAGGCGGAATGAACTTCGTCCTTTGTATTTATACCTGATTTTTCCATCGATATCCCTGAAGATAAAATTAAGGACGGGATCCTTCTTTTCGATCACGAGATCCACCTCCAGGAATCCCCCACCCCAATCGTCGGTCTGCACATAAGGCACTGCCAGCATCCCTTCCGGATCGGTCGAAGCCGGATCACCGGGGAGTCGGCCCGCCCGGCTGTTCTGATCGATGAAGGCCCCGCAACTGAACTCCTCCAGTCCGTTCGGATGAATTGAATGATACTGCCAGTGCCGGTCACCGCAGATGATGTAAAAACCATTCCCGATCAGGTCGTTTGCATCCAGGAAATTAAAAAACTCATCCCGCTCGGTCTGAAATCCACCCGGGTTGGTATGGTTATCCTTTTTGTAGGCATCATCGGGTCCGATCAAAGGTGTCGGCGAAACCAGGATCTTATATGTAGCGTCACTGGCCAGCAGTGTCTCCATGAGCCAGGCTTTCTGCTCTGCTCCCCAGATGGTTTTGCCTGTCGTATCTTTCATGCTGTTCGGACTCCGGAAGTCCCTGCCCTCGACGAACCAGAGCTGCAGGTGTTTGCCCATCCGGTGGGTCCGGTAGGTTATATCGTGTGGATCCTTGGGATCAACAACCGGCACCTGCTCGCGAAAAACTTCGATGCCCAGCTGACTCGAGGGTGCCCTGTCGCCCGTTGTGTCACAATCGTTGTAACGGTGATCGTGGTCATCCTTCAGGTAATAGACCGGTATCTCCCGGCACATCTCCCGGTTGCGGGGCATATTGAAATAGCGGTGCCATTTCGCCCGAAGCTCTTCGGTTGTCCGCGCCCACATGGCGTGGTCGCTGGATGGTTTGTCGTAATAGACCACATCCCCGTTGGCAATGAAAAAATCAACCCCCACGTCCAGCACGGTTTCAAATGCCTCGAATCCGAGCACGCTGTCTTGTCCGGTTGCCCCGAGCATGCGCGGTTCATCAGCGTACCGGCGATTCCTGGTTGTATCCAGGCCGTAATAATGTTCGTAGTTGAAACCCGTGGCGATGGCAAACCGGATCTCTGCCGAGGTATCCTGCGCCGGAAGTGTCTCGAATGTCCCGGTCCTTGAGTAAACGGCTCCCTCCCCAGGCACTTCAGCTTTTATCCTGAAGAAGTACCGGCTACCCGGTTCCAAACCTGACACCTTCTCCCTGGCTATAAAATCATTGTGTATGTTTAGTTGTACCGGAGCGGCTTCGGACAGCTTCCGGAAATTGCTGTCGGCCGACCACTGCAACCGCGCCTCGCAATCCAGTCCGGGCACATCATCATGGATCAGTGTATCCGTTGCAGAAGTGCGGCCCTGGAGGATGATTGAAGTGGCTGAGGGTTCACCGGAAATAATAAGGAAATCGGGATTGATGTTTGTCTCCTTTTCACATGAAGATGTGATGAGCAATGCAAGTGCCAGGAGGAAAATCGAGATGCTGTTTTTCATGGATCTGGAGTTGGTTGATCAAATGTAGGAATAGTGCAGCTGAATGGCAAGCCAGGAGTTTCTTATTCCTTGACGATCTTCCTCGTGAACCGCTGATCCCCTGCTTCGATATTCACCAGGTAGATCCCGGCAGGAAGCTGACTGACATCCACGGCAGTTACATCTTCAGCCCACATCAGTATCTTGCCGGTCAGATCCATAACGCTGATCCTGTCGGGAGGCACACCGTCAGGCAGGCGTAAATGGAGGAAATCGGCACATGGGTTGGGATAGATGCTGACAGGTGTAATGTATTCATGTCCGACCGCTGAAAGGTAAATGTCATTGTTTTTGAAAGTGCCGGACTGTTTGCCATTTTTCAAATATGCGACAAGGTCCCAGCCATAATCATACTCAAAATCATGTATTTCATGACGAACCATTCCCAGGCCATCGACAAAAACTCTCGTTACTGTATATTCACCACCTATATAAGAAAAATTCCTCTCCAATAACCGTTCTGTGGAATCTGTGATCATAAAAAAGTCAACTTTTTCGGTACTTCCTGCCGTTTTTGTCAGTAATCCTTTATATGAATGATCTACTATGATCCTGGAAAAATTAAAGTAATCTCTTTCGTTATCGTACATTTCCACAAATTTCCCATGATAACCATTTTCAATATTGCCTGGAAGGTAATTGTAATCCAGGTTAATAACTGATGTAATTCGCTCTTCGACGATCGTTCCATTCCAATAACCCCAATCATTCCATTTGCTGATCTGTCTCAACACATCATAGGATATTTTCGGCGGATCATCGTTCCGTTCAAGGATTGTGATCCTGGTATACTGCCCCCTTGAACCGCCAGGATCAGCTGACCCAGACTCATATTCAAAAACATCACCGGGTTGGTAATCGAATATATCACTGTAATCCATCACCTGCTGTCCGGCGAGATCCTCAATGCCTGCAAGATGATAGTTGTTATCTTCATAGATCGGATCAAACCGCAATATTCCGTTGTTCTTTGACAGGATAACCATATCACCGGTGGACAATTCAATCACGCGAATCGAATCTGTGATCCCGAAGAAGGTAGTGTCGGCTTCGTATTGCAATGTTGCTGTAATCCCGTTCAACTCATCAAAAGTCCATTGACCGCTTTCCGGAACATTGATCGGCAATACAAAAGCTTCCGGATGCATGAATACGGTGGCGCTATCATTGATTAATACCTCCTCCATGAGGAATTGAGGCTGGTTATAGAAAGCCTGTTCATAGACCCCGTACTGTACCGGCCCTGCCTTGTTGTCTTTCACCACCCTGTTGAGCCAGAGGGTCGAGTCCTGTCCGTCAAAAGCTGCCGAATCGGTAAAGATTGTATAGACAACACCCTCATCAGCTTCAGATGTAAAATTATATTTAAACCCGCTGTTTACCGCCTGCCAGTTTTGCGCATTTAACAAACCTGATATTAAAAACAGGAACAAAGCAACGGGACCAATCAACCGGTTATTTCTCATATGCATATTTCATCAGGTAAACACTTCTGATATCTGTATCGAAATATTCCAGCCATCCATAATGGATAGAATCACCATTGGTTATCCGCATCCCTATATATCTGGGATCTCCGGCTGAAAAAAGTGCCGTATCGGTAACATATTCAAAATACTCCGTTGAAGTTGACCAGTCAAGATCTTCATTGATCAGCGATCCTTCAACAACAGGGTATTCAGTCACCTGGAGGCTATCATGAAGACTCTCAATGTTCCTTACCCAGGATGCATGACCTGTGTACATTAAATTGAGAACCAGGGTGTCATTCCCTGTATCAACAGGAATGAGGTGATTGGTTGAATATGCTTTACATATTGATGCTCCCTGACTGGTATAGCAATCCATTTCCGGCTCATACAATGATTCGATGATTACCAGATGCATATCCTCCTTATTAATTCCTGCATGTACATCAGGATCAATTACTTCAATGGGATCATCGGGTGGATCTTCTCCGCATGAAAACAGGAGAATTAATAGGAGGAGAGACAGTAGTTTTTTCATTGGGGCTGAGGCTTGAAAGTAAAGTTAAAGAATACAATATGAAATCGCAAACGGAAACTGCCCTTCGGCAAGCTCAGGGCACTTTAGGAAGGATTTACTCAGATAACTAGCGACTGGAGACGGCACCTTCCCCCTACAGTTCCATCTTCATCAGCACATCCCTTTGCGGTTGCTTGCCCATCATAAAAATATGGTCGTCGAACTCCCAGAGTCCGAATTTTTCATAAAACCGCAGGGCGCGGTAATTCTCTTCGTGGACGCCCAGCCAGAGGTAGCTCTTCTGCTTTTCACGGCCCAGCTTTATCGCATGTTCCATGAGCGCCTTCCCCACCCCT
>CAKZNC010000162.1 GCA_937129385.1 uncultured Bacteroidota bacterium | reverse complement strand
TTCAGGTGGGGATGGAGAGAACGTGTCATCGAGGAGCAGGGAGTGGAGGTTGCAGACATCCTGTGGAAAGGTTACCGGGATATCTTTCACCAGATACTACCGGAAGTGATCAAGGAGGAGGATGGTGACCGTTACTACTGGGCCTCTTCCTCCAGCGCAGCCATGGGAAAACCAGACAATCTCACACAGGGTGATCTCCACTACTGGGGAGTATGGTGGGGCAAGGAGCCCTTCAGCAGTTTCAAGGAGAACACTGGCAGGTTCATGTCTGAATATGGTTTCCAGTCTTTCCCGGAAATGAAAACGATCAATGAATATGCCACCCGTGAAGACTGGGATATCTATTCGGAGGTGATGAAATCGCACCAGCGTTCCAGCATTGGTAATGAGACCATTGAACTGTATATGAAACGTGATTACCGGGAACCGGTTGATTTTCCATCCTTCATCTATGTAGGTCAGGTCCTGCAGGGAGAAGGGATCAGGAGGGCCATTGAACTTCACCGTGTCCAGATGCCCTATTGCATGGGTAGTCTTTACTGGCAGGTCAATGATTGCTGGCCCGTGGCCTCCTGGTCGGGGATGGACTATTTCGGAAGGTGGAAAGCCCAGCATTACATGGTAAAAGAGGCTTTCAAGAATGTGATCATCGTTCCGGAGACAAGCGGGAACCAGACCCTTCTGAGTGTCGTTTCTGATCTGCCTGAAGAATTCAGCGGTCTGCTGGAAGCCAGAATTATTGATTTCGGCGGAGAGGTGCTCTGGGAAAGATCCGTAAGCACTTCAGTGCCTGGAGGGGCGAGCACACTGCTCATGGAGTTTGATCACGGCAAACTGGGTGTTGACAGGCACACCTCGTTCCTTCAGGTGACGCTGACACGAGATAATGAAACTGTCGATGAGGCCACCTGGTATTACAGTGCGCCGAAAGAACTCGAACTCACCAGGCCGGAAGTGAATATGACGTCAGAAAGCGGGACAGGCGGAACATTCAGCATAACCTTAGAAAGTGATGTACTGGTGAAGAATATCTTTTTGCAGGCACCGGAAACCAAAGGTTTCTTCTCGGATAATTATTTCGATATGCTTCCCGGGAGAACTTACAAGGTAACATTTGAAACGAAGGATGAGCAGGCTGATCCGGAATTCGTATTTACAGAACTCACGGCGAGTTACAATGGAGACAAGGATGAAGGTTGATGGAGATAAATACCAACAGGGATGAGAGCCGGATTTTTCCTATTCATCGTGTTTTTCCTTCATGCATGCGAAGGTGAGCCGGATCCGTTTTACCGGGACCAGATGCGTGATTTTGTTGGCTCGATCAGTGCATATGCCAAAGAGAGAGCCCCGGGTTTCATAGTGATCCCACAGAACGGGGTTCCACTGGTTACAATGGACGGAGAACCCGACGGGGAGCCGCATTCCGGATATCTTGAGGTCATTGACGGACAGGGACAGGAGGATCTTTTTTTCGGATACAGGGAAGATAACAGGGCAACACCATCAGGAGAAACCGATTACCTGCTTGGTTTTCTGCGTGTCTGCGAGCAGCAGGGGACGGAGGTGATGGTAACCGACTATTGTTCGGGTGCGGTGAATATCTCGGAGTCCTTTAACAGGAACAAGGAGGAGGGATTTATCTCATTTGCTGCATCGGAACGGGAACTGAATGTCATCCCCGCAACCTCTTCATTGAACGGCGAGAACAGTGACAGTATAGCAGATCTTGCAGCAGCGAGGAATTTCTTATACCTGATCAACCCGGAGCGGTATAATTCTGCAGTTGAGTTTGCCGATGCCGTTACTGCAACAAATTATGATCTGCTGATCACCGATCTCTTTTTCAAGGACGCAGCCCTTTCACCCGAAACTGTTCAGACACTTAAAGAAAAAGCCAACGGGGGAACCCGGCTTGTCATCGCATATATGAGTATCGGGGAGGCAGAGGACTATCGCTACTACTGGAATCCTGCCTGGAAAACCGGCGAACCTGCATGGCTGGACAAGGAGAATCCGGACTGGGAAGGCAATTACCGTGTTAAGTACTGGGATACTGCATGGCAGGATATCATTCTTGGAGGTGATGCCAGTTACCTGGACCGGATCATCGCAGCTGGATTTGACGGAGTCTACCTGGATATCGTTGAAGCATTTGAGACTTATGAATAACGCACCCCCGATGGATACCTGATTCCGAGTCATGTTGAAATATCCGGTTTTTTCATATCTTTAGCTTATCCAACCCTCATAAGATGAATATCAGAAGAACATTTGATCTACTGGAAAGGTACCGCAACACCCCTGGAAATGAAATTGCCCTTGCCATCAAAAGAAAAGACAGATGGCACACCTGGTCGCCGTCTGAATATATTCAAGCCTGCTATACATTTGCGTATGGGCTGCTTGAACTTGGTCTGAAAAAGGGCGACAAGATCATCACGGCCACCAACAACCGTCCGGAATGGAACATCGCTGATCATGGGATGTCCATGTGTGGGATCATCCATGTTCCGGTTTACAGTTCTTTAAGTGAAGAAGAATACAGCTTTATCACATCACACTCTGAAGCCAGGATGGTCATTGTTTCCGACAAACGTCTGTATGATAAATTTCTGCCGGGATGCCAGGAATGCGGCATTGAAGACAGACTGTTGAGTTTTGACAAGATCGAGGGAGTAGGATCATGGGAATTGATCAACCAGGCAGGATCAGGGAAAATTGATCAATGGAAGGATCATCTTGAAGAAATTAAAGCGGGCATCGGGGAATCGGATTTTGCTTCGTTGTTATATACATCAGGAACAACGGGACAGCCAAAGGGTGTGATGCTCTCGCATGGTAATCTTGTCAGGAATTTTATTGCGGCCAGCGGCATTTTTATGCTTTCACCGGAAGATAAATACCTGAGCATCCTGCCGCTCTGTCATGTAGGGGGCAGGATGGGTAATTACCAGACCCAGTACAGCGGGGCAGCCATCTACTATGCGGAGAGCATGGGTACATTTGCACGGACCATGAAAGAGATACAGGCCGATGGGTTTGATGCTGTGCCAAGGATCCTGGAGAAGGTATATGACAACATCATCGCCAAGGGCAAAACGCTGGACGGGATCAAGAAAAAGATCTTTTTCCGGGCGGTGAAGCTGGGGCATGCTTATGATGCAAGTGGAAAGAACAGCTGGTGGTACAGAAAACGCCTTGCATTAGCAGATAAAATGATCTTCAGCAAATGGCGCGAGGCCCTTGGCGGAAAGGTGCGAATTGTCGGTTGCGGCGGGGCAAGCCTTCAACCCGGACTTGAAAAGCTTTTCTGGGCTTCGGGGGTGAAGGTGATCAATATGTACGGCCTCACCGAGACATCACCGATCATCACCATCAGCAGTACTGAAAAGGGACAATACATGCTCGGAACGGTCGGATCATTGATCGATGGAGTTGAGTTAAAAATTGCAGATGACGGGGAGATTCTCTGCAGGGGTCACAATGTGATGCTGGGTTATTATAAAGACAAGGATTTAACTGACAAAGCCTTTGACAGCGAAGGCTGGTTCCATACAGGGGACATCGGTCACCTGGTGAACGGAAAATTTCTTGCTGTCACAGACCGGAAAAAGGAGATATTCAAGCTTTCCAATGGGAAATTCATCGCTCCCCAGCTAATTGAGAACAGGTTCAAGCAATCACTGCTGATCGACAACCTGATGATTACAGGGGAACATAAAAAATTTGCAAGTGCCGTCATCTCTCCCGATTTTGAGCACCTGGGGAAGTGGGCCGACAGTCAGAATGTAACCTTCTCGAACCGTGAAGAGCTGATCTGCATGCCTGAAGTACAGCTGATGTTCCAGGAGGAGATCAATAAAATGAATAAAAGTATGAGTGATCACGAACGTCTGGTCCGATTCAGGCTTGTGCCGCAATTCTGGTCTCCCGAGAGTGGTGAGCTCTCCCCCACCCTGAAGCTAAAACGAAAGGTGATCAGCGAGAAGTATGGTGAACTGATCGACAGCATCTATATTCAATAAACCTGTATGCATCCATGACCTTAGAAGAAGTGATTTCACGCGGTCAGCAAAGGGAATTCCTCAAGCTGCCCAAGGTCCTGTACAGGAATGATCCGCACTGGGTATGTCCGCTTGACCGGGAGATCAATGCCATTTTTGACCCGGAACAAAATACCTTTTACCAGCACGGAGATGCTGTGAGGTACCTGTTGAAGAGCAAGGAGGGAAAACTGCTTGGAAGAATAGCAGCATTTGTGGATGAAAAAACAGCCAGGGTGAATGCACAACCCACCGGAGGCATGGGATTTTTTGAATGCATGGATAGCCAGGAGCAGGCAGACATGCTATTCAATGCTGCAAAGGAGTGGCTTTCAGAAAGGGGCATGGAGGCCATGGACGGCCCTGTTAATTTCGGTGAGACAGATAAATACTGGGGTTTACTTGTGGACGGGTTTACACACCCGGCCTATGAAATCGCATACAATTTTCCTTATTACCAGGAGCTGTTCGAGAATTATGGTTTCAAAACCTACTATAACCAGGAGGGATTCCATCTTGACATCACAAAACCACTCCCGGAAAGATTTGAAAAGATCGCAACTTGGCTGCTGAACAAGTCGGAATACAGGTTTGAGCATTTCCGCTGGCAGGAGATTGACAGGCACGTCAACGATTTTGCAGAGGTCTATAACCAGGCCTGGGCCTCTTTTAAAAAGAATTTTGAGCCGATGCAGCCCGCATACATCATTCACACGCTGAAGAAAGCGAGGATGATCATTGAGGAGGAGTTCATCTGGATCGCATACAGGCAGAACAGGCCCATTGCAATTTACCTGATGTATCCCGACCTGAACCAGATTTTGCGACACCTGGACGGGAGGATGCATTTGCTGAATATGTTAAAGTTCCTGTACTTCAGGAAAAGCAAGACAATGACCAGGGCCAGGGGGGTGTTGATGGGGGTGATCCCGGAGTTCCAGGGCAGAGGCGTTGAAGCTGCCATTATTTTAAAGTTGCAGGAGATGTTTCAGCGCAAAACGCATTACACTGAGATTGAATTTTCATGGGTCGGTGATTTCAACCCCAAAATGAAGAATATTTTTCTTTCAGTGGGCAGCGTACCGGCAAAAACATACAAGACTTACCGGTATCTTTTCGACAGGAATAAGCCTTTCAAGAGGTACCCCATTGATGGTGCAAAATGATTGCGGTCATGCATTGGACATCAGGTGAGTTATTTGATCATCCGGGCTATTTCTGAAAATGATAAGAGGTTGCCCTGAAATATAAACAGAATGAAATACGATGTGATCATTATCGGCGGAGGGCTTGGAGGCCTCACTGCCGGTGCCAAGCTGGCAAAAGAAGGAAAAAAGGTGTTATTGCTGGAGCAGCATGACCGGCCCGGCGGATGTGCCACAACATTTACCCGCAAGGATTATACAATGGAAGTTGGATTACATGAGATGGACGGCCTCCATCCTGCAGACGGGAAAACCAGGATATTCAATGATCTCGGATTGTTTGACGGAGTTGAGTATTTGCCGGTTCCTGAATTTTACCGGTTCTATAATGGTCGCACTGATTTAGTGATGTCCCACGACCGGGAAGCAGCCATCGGAATGCTGAACAGCGAATTCCCAGGTGAGAAGAAGGGAATCCTGACCTATTTCGAAAGACTTGCCAATGCACGCAGGATCAACGTATCAGAAAGGGATGTTCCGGATATCAGTATTGGGGAATACCTCGACAGCATTTTTACTAATGAAGAGATCAAGCTGGTTTTGCTCGGCAACCTGGGGTATTTTCATGACGATCCCTATACGCTATCCCTGAGATACTTCTCCATGGCCGAGAACGCATATTTCAATGGCCGGGCAAATTTCATTAAGGGTGGATCTCAGCAGCTCTCAGACAAACTTGTATCGGTTATTCGCTCTTTTGGTGGTAAGGTCCTTCTAAACCACAAGGTCTCTAAAATAGAAACTGAAAATGGAGCCCTTACAAATGTTGAATTTCAGAACACAATGCCGGGGGATCATCCTCGAGTGAAAGCCACAGCAGACCAGTACGTTGTGAACGCGGCACTTCCATTGGTCACTGGTATGATCGACGATCCGGCAGGTCGACAGCTTGAACAGGAGATGTCGGAGAT
>CAKZNC010000161.1 GCA_937129385.1 uncultured Bacteroidota bacterium | reverse complement strand
CTCCGCGGCCCTCTGCGGTTAACCCTTCCTATTCCTTAACAATCCGACCGGTAACAACCGTATCATCGGTACTCACTATGACCATGTAAAATCCAGGCGGTGCATATTCCAGGTCCAGGATCATTTCCGGTCCCGTTTCCCATTCACGATCCAGGATCACCTGTCCGCGTACATCCACCAACCGCACATGTTGCACATCCAGCTCTCCGGTTGCTACCGTGAACACTCCCTTCGTGGGATTCGGATAAAGCCTGAGTCCGCCGGAACCTGTCAGATCCTCCACCCACGTATCATTCAGCAACAGTGCCGTCACCTCATTGGTCACCGTGTATTCACCATCGCTAACCGACAACAGGAAGGTATATTCCGTACTGTCATCTGCTTCCGGTGCGGTAAATGCCGGGTTTATACTGAATGGGTCGTCCAGGGTGATCCCGTCGGGCGGGAACCATTCGATAATCAGCGGGTCACTCTCCGGATCATAGGACCCGCTTGCATCCAGCTGGTAAGTCTCTCCCGGTACCATGGTGAAATCGGCACCAGCATCTGCCACAGGTGCAGTATTGACTTTCCTGATGGTCCATTCAGACGAGGCCGTGTAACTGCCCTTCAGACCACTCCTGTATTTTTCAACTCCGGCCAGGTTCAATGTCAGTCGGTACAGACCCTGTCTGCTCTCAAGCTGGTCCAGCCCGGATAGGATAAATACCGTGTCGGAAACTTGCTGCACGGTCAATACAGACAAGTCCACAGGGTTACCGTTGAGCTTCATGCTGAAACTGTTCATGTCCAGTGTAGCCACCATGATCCGGTCGGTAAATTTTACACGAAGTTCCGCAGGGTGATCACCCACTGGCTCCGTCGGGACATCCAGGAAGGAGGCCCTGAACGCAGACTCGTCGATCACAACAGGTAACTGCGCGGTACTGAAATTCCCCGATCCTGCCACGGAGTGGACCTCGAGGAGTACATTCCCCGGTGAGGTTACCTGGAGCGGGATTTCAAGCGGACCCGCAGCTACATTTACAGAATCGGTCAGCAAAGTAAGCGTACCGAAATCGTTCTTGTAGACCTCAATGGTCACACCGCTCTCCGGGACATCCATCAGGAGGTTCAGATTACGTGTCGAGGTGATCCCGTCACTGTCGGAATACCCAAGGTCAGGACTGATCGACAGGTTCTGAACAGCAGCTGGAGGAGAACGGTCCACGCGCCAGGTGTGCGATACCGTGCCTTCTCCTGTAATACCGGCCCTGTCGAACACGGTATTCATGTGTACCTTCAGGGTGTACTCCCCGACGTAATAAGTGAGGAGCCTGAATTCATTCATCTGCCATGTATTCATGCCAAGCGAATCAAAATGTACCTGCGACAGGGGCAACCGCTCATCATCCCGCCACAACTCCACCGAGCCAAGGCCAAATCCGGTCACCGCTTCGCTGAACAGTACATCCACGGCAGTGACATGCTGGTCGTCAAAACCGCCATACGTAAACGTGGTAAACGACAGCAGCGATGGAGGTGTGGTATCGAGTGACCAGCCCACAGACTGCTCTACAAGTCCCTGGTTTCCATCAATCGTCGCGATGGAAGGAAGATCAACAGTAAGGTGATAAGCTCCCTCACCATCCATCATCGGCTCCAGCCCTGAAAGCTTGAACAGTTTTGCATCTGTATCCATCTGCAGGATCTCCAGGTCACCATCAACAGCTTCACCGTCTTTCTCCAATAGGAAGCTTGAAGGCACGAGTGTGTTGATGTCAATCGGCAGATTGAATCTTACAAGTATATAATTAAAAGCGGTATCCGAAAGCCCTTCCGGGATGCCGATGAACTCCTCCACAACCGGCACATCCAGGAACTGGGTCCATGCGGCCTGCCTGCCTGTTTTCCCGTTGGTACCGTCGGTATCCTGTATTCCGGCTGCCTGCACCGTGAGCACATAGAATCCGTTCCCGGTGGTGAGTTGTGAGATATCCACCTCGTATGTGACCGCATCGTGCTGTACAATGGAAACGGTTGAGTCCATGATGTCATCTCCGCCCTGCAGCCTGAGCATCATATCCTCCCAGGTAAAGGTCGACGGATCGATCTCCTTGTTGAAGGTCACGAAGATGTTGGTGACAGGTTCGCTGACAAATACATCCGGCGCACCTTCCAGTTTAACGATCTGCGGCGGATCCGGATCTTTCAGTTTCCAGGTGACCAGGTACTCCTGCTCGCCAAGATCTTCAAAAATATCCACGAAATGGAATTTATCCTCGTAAACAGGTTCATTGCCATCCGGCAGTGTCACAAATGTGAGCCAGGCGTTGTCGGCAGGAATCTCCTGCTGATCTGACAACCTCTTGACGCTCACCAGCTCATAGCGCCCGTTGCCCGGAT
>CAKZNC010000160.1 GCA_937129385.1 uncultured Bacteroidota bacterium | reverse complement strand
CAAAATATAGATAATATTAAAAGGGTAATATCAGAGAATCTTACATTGCTTATCAATTCTGCCAGCAGCGACCTTGGTGCTGTTAATGATAGACTCTCGGAGCTGAACAGAGAGTATGGTCAGCTCCCACAGACTCAGCGACGATTGCAGGGGCTGGAACGTGACTTCAATATTACTGATGCAGCATATACAACTCTATTAAACAAGCGCATCGAAGCCCAGATCGCAAGGGCATCCAATGAACCGGATTGTGAGGTTATCGAACCTATAAAGTTTAATGGGGTTGTTGCTCCGAATATTAAGGCTGTCCTTGCACTGGCGATTGCACTGGGCTTAATGTTGCCCATGCTCATTATTCTGGCCAGTTATTTTTTAACTGATAAAATTAAGAATCTGGATGAAATAAAACGATACGTCCCACTCAAAGCAGCAGGGAGCATTCCCCGTGTTGAGGGAAAAATAGAGAACGTTATTCTGGACAGTCCGCATTCGCCTATAAGCGAGGCCTTTTTCTCTTTAAAGAGTAACCTGGTTTACTACATGATGGGAAAAACCAATAAAACTATATTGGTGACCTCCTCGATACCCAATGAAGGGAAATCATTTACCTCTTTAAATCTTGCCGCAAGTTTTGCCACTACTCATAATAAAACTTTATTGATTAGTTATGATATGAGAAAGGGAAATAAAGTGTTCAGAGAATTAAGAGCACAATCTAGTCCCGGAATAAGCGAATTTCTTATCAATCATGCAGGCCTGGATGAAATAGTCCAAAAGGATACAGGGGTTCCTAATCTACATTTTATTGACAATGGTGAAATACCTCCAGATCCAGTGGTCCTGATTTCATCACCAAATACGGAGCAGCTGTTTGAACAACTAAAAAGTACATATGATTATATCATTGTTGACAGTCCTCCTTATGATGTATTTACAGATGCGTTTCTTCTAATGAAATTCGCTGATATCAGTCTTTTTGTTAGCAGGATGGGTGTAGTTACCAGAAAAGCACTGAGGAATTGTATCACTGATATGAAGCAGAAAAATATCGAGAATGTTTTTTCGATGATAAATGATATCAGACATATAAACGATTCGAAGTATTCATACTATCGTGAGAAAAAGCAGAAGAAAGGATTTTTCAGAAGAATATTCAGACAGAAGAAGAAGCGTTCATGAGTTTAGTGTTATTGTTTTATGCAACGTACAGAGACTCCAACATAGGATGAAACTGAGTTGTTATAATACGCACTCGAAGTTCCGACTCTGATTGACAAACTTTTGTTTTTTGCACCAGCAAAATATCCGATTGATCCAAACTGAGAAAAATCACCCTCAAATGAGCGGCATCCACCGGTGAGAGCTGAAAAAACATTCTTACCGATTGTAACAGCGCTGGTGGATTGCAGCTTAATAGCATCATCAGTTTTAAGATATCCACCTGCAATTGTACTTATTTCATGCCTGGTGAAATCAGCCTCCCGGTCAAATTTTTCTATTAATATCTGAAAATCTTCATCTGCCGGGATTCTCCAGCCCTCGGGACATAGTTTTTCCGTGTTGATGGTGTAATAATTATATAGTACACCGTAACCTTTTGTTTTTCCTTCGGAATCATTATCATACCAGCAGTATGCGGGTTCGCTGGCATTATACCATTCCAGGCGATCAGTAACTTCATTGATGGGGGTATTGTCTCTGAGTCGGGTTGTCCGGAGGTTTTCCGCCATCCAAACCTGGTCACCAATCCTCACTGTCATGTAAATATTTCCGTCTATGTCATGCACTGTTCCGTTTTCTCCATCCCTGCTACAGGAGACCAGCACCAAAAGTCCTGACAGTATTGAGATCAGGTATGCTGAATGATATGATCTTCTGAATTGTATCATTTAATTAAAGAGAAAATATACAATTTACACGTAATTGCAATATTTCATTTACACTAGCAAATTAGCGTTATAATTGATTGGTAAGCAAGTGTTTAGTCAAGATATGAATACAACTGGTCAAAGCCTCAGGATGATGTATTAATGGGGGTAGGATAAATGAGATGTTTCATGTACTGATTATAATCTTTCATCTATGGTTTGCTCTCTTTCGTCCTTTCTGATAAATAAACATCATTGATTTTAAATCAATTTTCACCTGAATTTGTTATAGCAATTGTCTGAATAAAACGGTTTACGTTGATTGGTCGTGATATTTCGCGCCTCCCGTTAGCCCTGCGGTGGTTTTACCATTAATTGGGCTGCTGAGGATGTAAAGTACATACTTTCATTTATTTTTGTGTAAAGTAAGAATTATGTCAAAAGTCGCATTGATTACAGGAATTACCGGGCAGGATGGAGCCTACCTTGCCGAATACCTTTTAAAGAAAGGCTATATTGTACATGGCATCAAGAGAAGAAGTTCCCTTTTTAATACCGAGCGTATTGATCACCTGTACCAGGACCCCCATACAGAAAACAGGAATTTTATCCTGCATTACGGGGATCTGACCGATTCCATGAACCTTACCCGTATCATCCAGGAAACGCAACCCGATGAGTTGTATAACCTCGGAGCAATGAGCCATGTCATGGTTAGTTTTGATACTGCGGAGTATGTGGCCAATACCGATGGAGTCGGTACGCTCCGAATACTCGAGGCAGTGAAGCTGCTGGGATTGACACAAAAGACCAGGATCTACCAGGCGAGTACATCTGAATTATATGGCATGGTGCAGGAAGTGCCGCAGTCTGAAAAGACACCTTTCTACCCAAGGAGCCCTTATGGCGTGGCAAAACTGTATGCCTTCTGGATAACCAAAAACTACCGCGAAGCACATGGAATGCATGCGAGTAACGGGATCCTGTTCAATCATGAATCACCCATCAGGGGAGAAACATTTGTAACCAGGAAAATCACACGTGCAGTCGCCCGGATCGCATTGGGGATGCAGGATGCTGTTTTCCTTGGCAACCTGTCGGCAAGAAGGGACTGGGGACATGCAAAAGACTATGTAAGGGCAATGCACCTGATTTTGCAGCAGGATGAGCCGGATGACTATGTAATTGCGACAGGAGTAACTACCGAGATCCGGAAATTTGCATGGAAATCTTTCAGGGAGATTGGAATTAATGTGGAGTTTTCAGGTGAAGCTGAAAAAGAAACAGGCAAAATACGTGACATTGATGAAAAAAATTTCATAGAAAAAGTAGGTGAAGAATTCCTTGATGATATCAAGGTAAGGATCAAAACAAATCCTGATGTAGTTAAAGTTGATCCATCCTATTACAGACCATCAGAAGTTGATCTTCTGATCGGATATCCTACAAAGGCCAACCAAAAGCTTGGATGGAAGCCCGAATACGATCTCACCGGATTGATCAAAGACATGGTTAATTCAGACATAAAACTGATGAAACGGGAAAGATACCTAAAAGACGGAGGTTGGGAGACACTGAATTATTTTGAGTAGTGTTTTCTGATGTGGAGCAGGCATTCAATCATGTATATCGTCTTTAGAATCTGGATAATGTATGCTGAAGGGCTCTCCCTATTTGTCAATGTTGCTCATATGATGAGGCAGTATTTGAAAATTCAAATTAGTACCTGATGGATAAAAATTCTAAAATATACATCGCAGGCCATACCGGACTTGTTGGATCTGCAATCCAAAGAACCCTGCAATCCAGGGGATATAATAATATTATATTCAGAACATCAGCAGAGCTGGACTTAACCAGTCAACATGCAGTTGCTGACTTTTTCAAGGAAGAGAAGCCCCGGTATGTATTTATTGCCGCTGCAAGGGTAGGGGGCATTATTGCCAACAATACTTACAGGGGCCAATTCATTTATGAGAATTTGATGATCCAGAACAATGTGATCCATCACGCATACTTGAATGGTGTAAAGAAGCTGTTGTTTCTGGGTTCTACCTGTATCTACCCAAAACATGCACCCCAACCCATGAAGGAGGAATATCTTCTGACCGGACCCCTGGAAGATACAAATGAGCCTTATGCAATAGCCAAAATTGCCGGAATGAAGATGTGCGAAAGCTATAACCGGCAATATGGAACCTCCTTTCTTTCGGTTATGCCTACCAACCTATACGGACCGAACGATAATTTTGACCTGGAAAAATCACACGTCCTCCCTGCACTTTTACGCAAGATCCACCTGGGAAAGCAACTCGGACAAAATAACTGGGATGCAGTCAGGAAAGATCTCAATGCGAATCCCATTGAGGGGGTTGATGGTTCTGCTACAGAAGACCAAATATTAAGCAAGCTGGAAGAATACGGACTAAAGGCTTCGGACTCCTCAATTCCCAACCTGGAGGACTCCCATGCCCCAAGCTCCATGGCCCATGCTGTTTCAGTAGAAATCTGGGGAACAGGATCCCCCTTGCGTGAATTCATGTATTCAGAGGATATGGCCGCAGCCTGCGTACATATCATGGAGTCAGAGAAAGCGGAACTCATGCTACGAGAGAATCCTGAGTTTGCGTGGCTGAACATTGGTACAGGCAAGGAGGTCTCCATTAAAGGTCTTGCCGAATTGATCAAGGATAAACTGGGATTTGAAGGAAACCTTGTATTCAATTCGGATAAACCGGACGGAACACCTCGTAAGTTGACGGATCCATCGCGACTGCATTCGCTTGGGTTTAAACACAGTATCGAAATTGATGAAGGTATCGAAAAGTTGTACCGCGCCTACATCGATGGTCAGAATCAGTTATAATAGGGGAAGGGCTGGCTTAACATTAGTTTGCGATTGAGATATTCTCACAATTTTGTGAATACTAACCTCAGTAAATTCCTAAAGGGGCTGATCTTTTTTACTGAACGCTCCAGATATCATACCTGAATAATCCAGGAGTTTACTACCTGAATACCGATGGGTCCGTTACCCGTTCATTATTTTTAAAAGCTGCAACGAATGCCTGGTTGTATCCTGAATTCCTGCAGATCTTCTGCAAGGACTTCGCCTGTTCCAGATCATGATAGCCACCAACGGTTTGCCTGTATGCACCTTTATACAGGTATTCAAAAACAGGATAGGAGCTGCCATCGATTTCAATTGATTTTTTATTCGTAGGATTCCTGGTGGAAGTAATTTGAACTCTGAATATTACCCGGTCATTTTTTTCTTCTTCGATATTCACTTGATGCGTGTTTTCGGTCTTCACAACAACATTCCGAATAGTGGGTTCGGATTGTTTTAAATCAGTGCCTGTTTTTGAGACATCAACCTGATTCAGCTTTCTATCAGGATCAACGGTTTTATCCAGTGCTACTGGCTTTTCTTCCGGTGCCGAAGGCTGTCCTCCGGATTCTGCCATTACAATGGGGTCTTCAGATGGTAAAGGCTGATCGATTATATTTGATTTTTGATCCTTTCCTGTTGCCTGTTTCACTTCAGCCGGACTGTCTGATCCAGTAGACAGATATTTCCCATCCTCGGGTTCATAAGGGAAGGGGATTCTCCTTTCTATGGATAAAGCGAATTCTGAGCCATATATGTTTTCATATTCAGCCAGTGCAAAAGAGTATAATTCATTGGATATATCTTTACCCTTGTCAGCTTCTACCCGAAATAGTTTTGTGGTCGAGTTAGTATTGTCTTGTGATAGATAGAATGCAATAGTTCCCTTGTCATTCACCCGGATCGCTATGTCATTTCCTCCACTATTACATTTTTCCATAAGATTTACGGGCTGGTCCCAGCCATCACCATTGAATTTGCATATAAACAGATCCAACTTTCCATAGCCGGAGTATCCCCCTGAGGAGAAGTATAGATTGTTTTTATGATCGAGAAACGGATAGAGCTCATCATCAGGTGTATTAAGATTTTTTCCGAGGCTGAATGGTTTTCCCCATTTAGCACCATTATTATTCACCAGGTACAGGTCATATCCCCCTGTTCCGCCACTCCTGTCCGAAGAGAAAATCAAAAAATCACCTTTCGATGAAATAGCGGGATGCTGGTCATTGTATCTATCATTGCAGAAGGGAAGCAGCACCGGATCTGAAATCTTTACCGGTTTTTTCGCAGGAATATTTTCTTCCAGGATATTCACAGCATAGATATTCGTCTTCCCCGGCGATTTTTCATTTTGCACGGTAAAATAAAGTATTTGTTCCCTTGCTGAAACTGACATTCCTGAAGGATTATGAGCGAATGGTATTCCCTTGATAAAAGGGGTGCCAGTTGATTCTATATTCTCCGGATCAAGCAAGTAGGTCCTTTTTGTACCAAACGATATATGTCCGGGGATCATCTTTTGATGTCTTTCAGAGCTGGAAACTATAACAACGTTGTCGTGATAGAATATGACCCCATCCTGGAAAAGCAATCCTTCATCCAGTATTGTATCCTTTTTCTGATTAATTGCAAAAATTGTCTGATTTGCATATGCAGCCGGACTTCCGGCTATGATTTTCACTGTAATCAATAGGACTATAAGGGTCTGAAATTTCCCGGATCGGTAGCATCGGTTATTTTTATTAATCATGATCAATTTGTTTTTTACCATCTGTATTGATCTGCATTTGATCGGGCAGAATTGCCAAGGTTCAGACCAAGTGAGAGCTCAATCCGAACCTGTCTGTTATCCAGCAATATCTCTTTTCCCGGTAGTTTTGCCAGCACCCCCAGGTAGAAGGTCGGGAATTGATATTGCAGAAAGAATGAGGGTGCATGAAAATTCTGAAGGATGGCTCCAAAACAGGCATTCTGCACGTAGACTTTGAGGATCGGAGTCAGATTGTCTACAGTTGCATCGATAAGTGAGTCATTTACATTCACAATTAGGGATGGTTCAAATACAATCTCCCTCGATCTGCTTACCAGAAACTTAAGACCGCCAAAAAAGAGATGTTCGAGCGGCAGGCTTAGTTCATCGTTGATGCGGGGAATTGAGTCAGTAAGCAAACTTGTTAGATTTCTCGAGGAAAATCCTGCAAAACCAACCGGGCCATAATACAGTATGCCTAAATCAACACCCGGAGTCATCGAATTTTCGAAAGTACCAACGTATTCACTTCCAGCAGGGATGATATTATAGAGGGCGTGAGCAGATACACCGATCGATAACCCTGACACCCTTGCCGCTCCCAGCGGCAGGTGAAATGCACCAGAGATTCCTCCCCCGATATTCCTTGAATTCTCCATCATTTCATGAAATGCATATCCACCAAATCCAAAATTACTGAAGGAGATATCATCCGTTTCTGCTGTTCCTGAATTGTTGCTCCGAAATCGTGAATGTATACTGATCGCCTGAGAGTTGTTGGCTCCACTGACCATGGTCTGCATGTGAAGTCTTGTAAAATCCTTTGATCCTGCTATGGCAGGATTCAGGATCAAAGGGGCAAACACTTTATATGAAACAGGTCCTTTCGGAACTTGCTGACCATATAATAATCCTGTGAATAGTATACACGTGAGAATCAGTCGGAATTTCCTGGACGATCTGTTCTGTATCATTTTAATTGTCTTGCACGATGGAATTGGTACTACGATAAAAAAAAATTAATTTAGAATATTTTTAAATAAATGTCAAGTCCAGTTTTACGAGTGTATCGATTCTTACTTTCGATTATAAATCATCAGGGTCATGTGTGAGCGTCAAATCACTTTATGGCACCCGACCTGCAATTCAGAAAAACTTCCCTTTTGTAAGGGCTTTTGAGCGAACTTGAATTTTGGTCGACGTAAAATGGTTTGCATGCTGGTAGATATAAATCAGCATATCATTCCATATGATGAGCAGGAATTTATTTTGATACAATATATATTTACAAAAAGAAGATTCATTGGAATAGGATCCTGCGCAGGGCGGTAAACAAGTGTGAATAATCATTGGAGATTATGGATCAGATCAAATACAAATCATATCTTCTTGTCAAAATCTGTATAAATTTGCGTATTTCTGTATAATGGTTTATGTATCTTTAACATGTACATTTTGTAATACATGTTGAATTGCTATATAAGTTTTCATATCCAATGAAAAAAACAATTATATATTTCCTGGTTTTCCTGTTCCCGGTGAACAGCTGCATTAAAATTGAAGATGAACCGTTTGTTACCCTTACCCCTACAGTAGAATTCCAGGGATACATTCTCAAAGATAAGGCGGTTGTGAACACAACTGTATATGCCGGCCCTGTATTCGGAAACCCTGGCAATATCCCCACAGTTTTTATGTACGAGGGGGAGGTGTCTTTCTATAATGAGGACACGGGAGAGTTGATTGCTTCCGCTCAGATCACAGGTGATGGTCTCGCAGCAATTATTGAGACTGAAGTTACTGCCGATACATATGAGAATGTAATCATAGAAGCATCCGGGATTATAACAGCTTATGCAGACAAGGAATCAGACGGGGACCGTGCCAATGACATTGTCCTTCATAAGTCAGTGTTTTACGAAGTTGCGGATCTACCGGATGTGGTCAACCTGGAAAACTACCCTGTAGTTACCATGGATCCAAGCGTTGAATTCCAAACCTACTTCAGGGATCATCAACTTTATATAACATCCACGGCCTCAGCAAATCCAACGTACCAGGTTACTGCGAGTTTTCCGATCCTGTTTACCTTTAATGGAGTACTGCAGGTTTATGACCGGGATTCAGAATTATTAATTAAATCCGGGACACTGGACGAAGAAGGACTTACCAGCGCAGTGACTGTGGTAGCAGATACAACTTCCTATAGTGGGTTTGTTATTATTGCTACAGGGACAGTTGAGTGTACAGGCGACATCGCAGCCGATGGAGATAGTTCCAATGACATCCGGATTTCAAATGCCGAATTTATCGAAACGATCGTGATCGATTTTGACGAGTAAGGATATCCGACTTTGCAAATATTGTTAAGTCGAGTCAGAATACCACAATATTTCGTGCTTAGAGTAATGACCAAACAGCTATTTTATTTTGTCAATGGTTCATTTCTTCATTTATATTGCCGATATATATAGATAAAAAATCTATATCGTTGCGATTGGTATAAAATACGATCAAAAAACTTTTACCCAAAGTTCTCTCCTTCTGGTCAAAGTGTTGCCCTATAACTACAACATCAGGTCCTGATTCCATGTCAGATTTAGTAATATTAAAATCTGAATTTCAGTTCATCCTGACAGACCTGTGGTTGTGAATATTCAAAGGAGAAAATATCTGTATAGCATTCTTATAATATGCCTGCTGCCAGGTTCATATACAGTATTAATTGGCAAGGAGTTTAGTATTCCGGTGAATGAAAAAAGCAGGGGAATACCTGCATATCTTTTTAGTGAAGAGGTAAAACAGGCCGTTAGAGAAATTAAAAGCCTAAAATCCCGGGGTGATCGCATGTTGAACTGGAATGAGACAAACGGGGGCTATACCGTATGGAAAAACTCGAACGGACAGTTTGTATATGCTGAATTAATCAATGGTGGGTACCTGGTCCCATCAAGGTATAAAGTATCTGCCACCATGGGAGTCCCGGCAGGTCTGGAGCAGGGATTAGGTTTCAGCAAGGATCAGCTCTCAATAGCCCGGAAGGCCTATTATCCGGTAGCAGATGTGAAAGCAAATCCAAATCCTTTTACTGAAAGTGTAAATATACGTTTTGATCTCCCGGAGTCATCGTTGGTAAAAATTGAAGTTTATGATATGGTTGGAAAGCAGCTGGAGCTGATTAACGAGGAGTTTTTACCAGCCGGATCTCATACCTTGAATTGGTTTGCACCCGAACAATTTCCGCCTGTATGCATTATCACTTTAACGGCTTCCGGAATTCGTATGCATGGGAGAGTCGTTCGTTTGAAACAGTAAAAAGTAATTAACCTGATGAATATAAGCGCTTTCCACCGGGGTTTTGAGAAAAACCTGTTGTTTTTTGTACTTTTTGTTCAAACAGCGATACTTCAAGCCCAGGCTCCCTGGAGCGTAAATCCTGCAAGTTTTGCCAACAGCGGACAAATTGAGGCTGTTGTCATCCTGGATGAATCGGAAGTCACCGAAGGGTATCTTGGTGCCTTTGTAGGGGATGATTGCAGGGGAGTGGTTGAAGGTGAATTTTTTCCTGTGACAGGAAAAACCATTTTCAGCATTTTGTGCTACAGCAATGCCTCCTCGGGTGAGATGCTCTCATTCAGGTATTACGACGATGTTGAGGACCGGGTCTACCAGGTGCAGGAAAAACTGGAGTTCGTCTCAGATATGATCGGAGATGCCACAGCTCCTGATGTCCTCACGGCGGTCACGAATTCAGCCCCATTGGCAAACTGTCCTGAGAAGTCAACTTTAGCTGATCCCCCTGGACCAATTACAATTGACCTCTGCGATATCTTCACAGATCCGGATGGTGATGAACTTACATTTGATGCCATAGCCAGCGCAGGCAGTACGATCAATTGGATCTCAGGCTGTGCCGTTGAATTCACGACCGCACCTGGCGGAACAACAACCCTGGCACTCACCGCAACAGATGGCGAACTGCAGGCCGAATGCCACTACAGTTTTTCCGTAAGCGAAGTCAATAATACACCGGAACTGATATCTCCAATCGGGATGATCATGCTGGATGAAGGATTTGGATCCTATTCAATTGATTTAGACAACGTATTTACAGATCCCGATGGTGATGATCTAACCTACACAGCAGTTTCCGCCGATCCCGCGATCGTGACAACTACGGTGAGCGGATCACAGTTGAGTATTATTGAAGTTACAGCGGGGAATACAACCCTATCTGTTACCGCTTCAGATGGCGAATTTGATGCTGAAGATGAATCGGTGGTCATAGTTGTTGCATCAGTGTCACAGCCCCCCTGGGAGGTAAATGCATCAGCGTATATGTATAGCGGGCAAATTGATGCTGTTGTAATGGTTAACGGTACAGAGGTGACCAATGGTGTGCTTACTGCGTTTGTCGGCAATGAATGTCGTGGGACCGTTTCGGGCGCTTATTTTAAGCCCAATGGCAAAACGATTTTCTCGCTTATCGTGTATAGTAATCAGGATGGTGGCGATTACCTGACTTTCCGTTATTATGATCCTGTCAACGAAGTGGTGCATGTGGTTGATGATGTGTTAGCTTTCAGCTCAGATATGGTGATGGGGAGCGCGAATAGTCCGGTTGAGTTAAATGTTACATCCGACAATAATCTTCCCCTCGTCGAGGAGGTGATGGGTGACCAACAGGTTGACGAGCATTTTGGATTTATTGAGCTGGAAATATCGGATGTCTTCAGTGATCCGGATGGTGATGTTCTTTCCTATTCTGCAGAAATTTCTGACCTTTCGCTGGCATCATTGTCTGTAAACGGGACGACGCTTACCATTGAGGAAGCAGGGACCGGAGAAGGAGTAATCGAAGTATTTGCCAGTGACGGATCACTGAGCGTTTCCACGCAATTCAGTTTAACTGTGAACAATGTTAATGATGAGCCGATCATAGAAAACAGCATCCCGGATCAGATGGCTGAAGAAGGATTCTCGGAAATCCGCATAGATATTACCGGTACCTTCTCTGATCCTGATTTCAATGTGCTATCCTATTCTTCGCATAGCAGTGATGAGATGGTAGTGACGGTTGAAATCTCGGGTCCCGACCTGATAATTACAGAAGTTGGAGTTGGTACCACAACTATTTCTGTATGTGTGAATGATGGTGAATTTGAGGTCTGTGAAACGTTTGAATTCGTGATCGAAAAGATGAATCAACCTCCTCAGGCTATATGCACCGGAAGCAGCGATACTATTGTCGTGGAAGGCTTCAATACACTTATCATTGATTCGGCCTGCCTGTTTTTCACAGATCCGGACGAAGATGACCTTACCTTTACGACCAGCAGCAGTGACGATGGGGTTGTATCAGCTAGTTTCAGTGAGTGTTCAATTATAATTACTGAAGTTGGAATCGGATCAGCAACCATAGACTTTTGTGCAACTGACGGGGAATACCAGGTATGTTGTGAATTTAATTTCACAATTATTGAAGAGAATGAGTTGGGTATATCAGTAATGGGTGAGCAGTTCTCAGATGGAGATTCACTCAAAGTCTGCGAGGGAGATTCTGTAATCACCATTATGGTGGCATCCGGAATACCATGGTCAGTTGAATATGAAGGTGACTGGTTTACGGCTGAAGAGGATGAAGATCAACAAATAGTTTTAACGATTCCTGGAAATATGACCGGTTTTGATCGTGCCGGGTCCATTGTTGTTAGTGATACACAGGATCATGTTCTTGAAATCATCCTTTTCCAGTCTGCTAACTGTACTCCTGGGCTGGTCCCAACTTTTGGATCCGGCGATATTACAATTTATCCAAATCCAGCAAGTCAGTTGCTTCGTTTAGAACTTAGTGATAAAGTAATTGCAGATAATCTTCAAATCATCTTATCCACTGCAGAGGGAAAATTTGTACGGCAGATTGAATTAAATGACAATGCAGATGGCGCCCTTGAATTGGATATTGGACGGCTATCGGAAGGAATTTACATAATTTCAGTTTTCGAATTTAATAAACCAATATATGGAATACCTGTAATCAAAGAGTGATTTTGTCAAAGAATTGGTCCGTTTTCGAACAAAAAAAGTGGCATTATGTCTGCTTTTTGAGGGTCGAAAAATATTGATTAGCTGCGGATTACAATTGACTAATGATTTTGATAGGGACTTTGGATATCATAATTTTACATTAGTATAAAAAACGAAATATTAAATACCGCTAAATAATAAAGACCATGAAAAAATTTATTACAATTGCATCGATCGCTTTAATGATGTTTTTAAGTACCAGCAATACTTATGCATGTAGTTCTTGGTTTGGAAGACATTCAGGTAGTGAAGACCACGGCCAGCAGGGTGGTGACGGGGCAGTAGGAGCACCGCTTGATGGTGGATTGCTTGCGATTCTTGCTGCAGCAGGAGGAGCTTATTTCGTCGCCCGCAAAAAGAAGAAAAAAGAGAATTAATAATGAAGGACCTACATTATTGTATTTAGTCTTTTAATCTGAATAAATCAGGGGCTGTTCCGGGAATGGAGCAGCTTTTTTTTAGTATGATCCAAACCAGTCCGGCAATACTAACTATCAATATACCGTATAAAATGCCTTTATGGTTTTTTGTATAAAATGTAAATGAGTTATTTATCCTGAGAGAAGATTTTATCACCCCCGGGAGTGGGCCTTCTAGGCTATTCAAAACGCTTCCATCACATCCTATAATGGAAGATATACCTTCATTTGAGGATTTTACTGCGTATCGACGATTCTCGATGGCCCTGCATATTGTAAACCAGTTGAAATGTGCATTGGCTTTTTTGCTTTTCATCCAGCCCTCATTCAAAATAATGGTCATGAAATTTGAATTGGATGCCAAAATCTCGCGGGCGACGAACGGACTGAAGGTACTACCATAACATATGATTGGAGAAGTCCGTGCACGATCCCCGAAGAATGAAAAAACAACGGTATCCTGTTCTCCTCTCGAAAAGCTAAGACCCTCCAGGTTTGGAACCAACTTTACCAATGGGGCAAATACGGGATTTGGGGGAATCTCTTCACTGAATGGTACAAGCCTTTTTTTAATCTTCGTTTCAGTTGGTTGATTACATTTCAGCAGAAGAGCCGTGTTATACCGCCTGAAATGTTTTCCTGAAATCGTATCTTTCATGATCCCTGGTGCATAAACATCTTTTCGTGGTGGAGTGACAATATTGTCGACAATAGCACCTGTTACCAGATTGATGCAGGGTTGCCTGACAAGCTCATGCTTTATCTTTTTTATCGCCATGCTGCTATCCGGTTGGCTGTATAAAATATCTCCGGTGATTGCATTCTCAGGCCAGAATATTATCGTTTTCACTGATGTGTCCAAAGACGGTGAAGTCTGATCTATATATTCACCCACAAGGTCCAAAGGAGATGCTTCGTACTTATATTTATATACATCCATACTTGTATGCAGTGCCAATACGCGGATGTCGGTTTTGTGGCATTGAATCTCCATTTTTGGGATAGATAAGGAAAAGATCGGTGGTGCCAAAGCGGTAATGGCCAGAACAATAGATGATCTAACCCTGCTCCTGGGGCTGTTTTTTCTTTGAAAAAGAGACCTTAAGAAATAGTAGATGCTGAAATTTACCAACAGTATCCATGCCGTGCCTCCTGATGAACCAGTAATGCTGTACCACTGAATTATGGCAGGTTTTCCACCAAACAGATGCCCGAGATTTCCGTAGGGGAGTCCCAGGATATTAAGGTCATGTAACACCTCAGTTATCATCCAGGTGAAACAAAACCCTAATACGGAATCTACTGCGGATCTCCTGAGTCCAAACCTTATAAAGAAAGCTGACAGATAGGGGAGATAAACGGTAATTGCCCTGACAGCAACAGTTGCTAAATGAGATCCGGGATCTACATTCCTGATCCAGTAAATGATGAAGTAAATCGAGATAAAGACAGCCAGGAAAGAAAACAAATGCAATTGCAGCCGTTGGTTATAGTCAGGGGATTGCAACTCAAGAAGCAGGAAAAAGGGTACAAATGTAACCAGTACCAGGAAAATCGTATTATTGTTTTGCCAGGCCAGTGTCAGAAAAAGACAGTTCAGCAAAAGTGCGATGATGATCAGCGAACCCCTGAATCGGCCGGAGGAAATCTGATTTAAAATAGTCGTTTTGTTAGGCATAAAATGAGATGTCGTGGAATGCAAGATAGAGATAAATGGGGAAACAGATCACCCCTATTTGTCATTTGCCTTGATGTCGGCCTCGAAACCTGGCGAAAATGTGTACGCTATTATTTACTCCCGGTAAATAACAGACAGGAATAATCTGATTCTCCCTTGATATAGGTTCGTGTATAGATTTCTATCAAATAGGGTCTCAGAAGCCCTGAGATTTTTCAATAGGGTGAAGCCTTCATATTATCACTGTTACAGATATGAATTGACAGATGATTACTGTGTTAGCTTTAGTATATTATTTTTTAATGTAAAAGGATATATTTCTGTGATTAATCTTTTGAACAAACACCTCTCCTTGTCTTTTGATTTCACCCGTTTACGATTCGGGCCAGCCAAAGAGATTCGAAGATTTTTGTGAATTCAATGCAACGATGGCTTAATATGCATAAATACAGCAAAATACAGCGAATCCTGGCGTAATTTAATTGTTGGTCCTATTGACTTGCTGATATTGCTTAAAAAATTGAAAATCAAATAAATAACCACGAAAGGTTTTGGTTCTATGATGAATTATATTTATACCTGAGGATTACAGTTAATCAAAAAGAATTAACCTTTCATAAATTAGGCTGGTTTATAATAGTGAAGAACCTTTCTAAATAGAAGGTTTCTAAGTAAATTTATATTCCTTTTCCCAACATTTTTTTCAATAGGTAAGAGGGGAAAATGATCGGTTCTTTTAAATGTTTTGATCATTCTATGGTTGATCGAAGTGGTTACCTGAAAAATGATTCTAACATCATAGATAAAATAATGATAATGAAAACGATGGCGATGCAGATGAACTATCTCCGTAAGTTACTGATAATTTCTCTTATCTCGATGAGTTCAGTTCAGATTTTTGGGCAGTCAGGCTGGACATTCAATCCTGGTCTGTATGCTAACGACATGGAGGTAAATGCCTCTGTGACATTTCAGGGCGCAGTTGCGGATACCGGGGAACTGGCTGCGTTTGTGGGAGGAGAAATCCGGGGATTGATCGACAGCACGCTTCATCAGGCCGGAACTGATTATTTTTCAATACGAGTATACAGTAATTCAGCTGCTGGGGAGGAGATCACATTCAGGTATTATGATATTGATTCGGATCAGATCTATGATATCACGGAGACTGTTTCATTCCTGAATGGTGATGTACAGGGGAATGCCATTGCTCCCCTGGATTTCAATGCAATAGTGGATGATGTACCACCAACGGTTACTACCTGTCCGACTGCTATAAGTACGGAAAATGATGCAGGCATCTGCGGGGCTGTGGTTACATACAGCGAGCCTGTTTTTGAGGACAATGTAGATGGTACCGGATTATCCGGAACACGGACTGAAGGTCCGGCCAGTGGAGCTACTTTCCCGCTTGGTAACACCACTGTTACCTATGAGTATTATGATGCTGCCGGAAATGGTCCGGCCACCTGTACCTTTACCGTAACAGTTGCTGACACCGAGGATCCGGTCCCTTCTGTTTCTAGTTTGCCTGATATCACTGCTGAATGTGAAGTGACCAGTCTGACCGCACCCACTGCCACAGACAACTGCGCAGGCATTGTGACTGCTACGCACGACGCAACACTTCCGATCACCGCCCAGGGAACCACGACAGTGACCTGGACCTATGACGATGGCAATGGCAATACTTTTACCCAGACCCAGGACGTTGTGATCGATGACGTAACCGACCCGGTTCCGGATGTAGATCCGTTGCCGGATGTTACAGCCGAATGTGAAGTGACCAGTCTGACAGCACCTACAGCAACAGATAACTGTGCAGGAATTGTAACTGTCACCCATGACGCCACATTGCCGATCAATACACAGGGGACCACGGTAGTTACCTGGACCTATGACGATGGCAATGGGAATACTGTTACCCAGACCCAGGACGTTGTGATCGATGACGTAACCGACCCGGTTCCGGATGTAGATCCGTTGCCGGATG
>CAKZNC010000159.1 GCA_937129385.1 uncultured Bacteroidota bacterium | reverse complement strand
GCCCCTTCCCACCAGCGATAGTTAGGGATAATAAAGGGCTGATCATGCACCAGGTGCGGGGCATTCCTGATCAGGTACCCACGCTCACGAAGTGCCTCCCTGACCATTTTCAGGTCCCCCTGGGCCATGTATCTTACACCCCCGTGGATCAGCTTCGTGCTCTTGCTCGAGGTTCCCTTTGTGAAATCATGTTTCTCCAGCAACAGGGTTTTATAACCCCGAAGGCTCGACTCCAGTGCTGCACCGATGCCCGATGCACCACCCCCGATGACGATCACATCGAATTTTGAGTCTCTCCTGATCTCTTCAATTACATTGTTGCGATGCTCCATTGTCTAATTTTCGTTGTCCAGCCATGCGGCTGAACGTTCAACTGCTTTCTCCCAGTTCTGCAGCAGCTTTTGCCGCTCTTCCTGTTCCATCCCCGGGTGGTAGGTGTGGTCGGCGAGCCATTGCTCCTGCAATTCCCCTGTATCCTTCCAGAATCCTGTTGCCAATCCTGCCATGTAGGCAGCACCGAGGGCGGTGGTCTCCATGATGCCGGGACGAGTGACTCCCGTGTTCAGTACGTCGGCCTGGAACTGCATCAGCAGGTTGTTTACCGACGCCCCTCCATCCACACGTAATTCGCTGATGATCTCCCCGGCATCTTCCTCCATGGCCCGGGTAACATCATGCACCTGGTAGGCCATGCTCTCCAGGGCTGCCCTTGCAATGTGCCCTTTGTTCGATCCGCGGGTCAGTCCAAACAGTGTGCCCCTGGCAAATGGATCCCAGTGAGGCGCTCCAAGTCCGGTGAGTGCAGGAACCAGGTACACCCCGCCATTGTCTTCAACCGTCCCGGCCAGCTTTTCGGCTTCCGATGAACTGCGGATCAACCCCATCTCGTCCCTGAGCCACTGGATGATGGCTCCGGCAATGAAGATACTCCCTTCGAGCGCATAGGTGATCTTCCCGTCAATCTTCCAGGCAACGGTGGTGAGCAGGTTGTTTTTCGAGGTCACCGCCTCATCCCCGGTATTCATCACAAGAAAAGCCCCGGTACCATATGTGCATTTGAGCATGCCCGGTTCGAGGCAGAGCTGACCAAAAAGTGCGGCCTGCTGGTCACCGGCGACACCGGTGATGGGCAGACTGAATCCCGTGGTGTCGCCTGAAGTCTCTGCGAATAGTCCGGATGAGGATTGAACCTCGGGCATCATCGACCGGGGGATGTTGAACAGCTTCAACAGGTCATCATCCCAACGGTCTTCAAAGATATTGAACAGCATGGTCCGACTGGCATTTGTGATATCGGTCAGGTGTGATTTACCACGTGTGAATTTCCATATCAGCCAGCTGTCCACCGTACCGAAGCATAGCCGGCCCTGTTCAGCCTTCGTTCTCGCACCTTCGACATTATCAAGTATCCATGCGATCTTGGTGGCCGAAAAATAGGCGTCAATCACCAGGCCGGTTTTCTGTCTGACCATCTCCTGTTTGCCCTCCTGTATCAACCTGCCACAGTAATCTGCGGTCCGCCGGTCCTGCCAGACAATCGCATTACAAACAGGTTTTCCCGTTTCCCGGTCCCAAACGATCACCGTCTCACGCTGATTGGTGATGCCGATGGAGGAGATCTCTTCAGACCGCACCCCGGCTTTGGCGATGACCTCGGCGGTGACGGAAGACTGGCTCGACCAGATCTCTTCCGGATCATGTTCTACCCATCCTGGCTTCGGGAAGATCTGCCTGAACTCCTTCTGTGCAGATGATATGATCTTGCCGCTGTGATCGAAAAGGATCGCCCTGGAACTGGTTGTTCCCTGGTCAAGCGAGAGGAGATATTTTTTTGTGATCATGGGTCGGTATACTATTAATATAATTTACTTCGTGAAATCACAGACAGATTCTTGTGCCGATTGCTGCTTCTCCGGCCATTTTTTCTATTTTTGAAAGTACAAAATTGTACGCAAACAGGAGTGGTTTGTAGTTGTAAAACAGTCAGAATCCCTATATTTTTTATATGTCACAGGTAAAAACAGTATGGAAGAAAGGGTCCATGTCCACAACACTTGAAACGGTCCCGCCCCCCGAGCTGATCGAACATATCGAAACAACCTACCTGGGGACACCGGGCGGATTGCAATACCACCATACCACGGGGATTCCGAAGCTGAAAGCTGTGAAGAGCTGTTACTTTGTCTTCCTGCGGAGAAACGGGAATATGCTCGGATCCATCGGGTATGACCTGAGGGATACCCATGCGGGAGAGAAGGAGCATAAAAGCTGGCTGGTCAGGTATTTTTCAATCAAGGCACCTTTGCGTACGGAAAAAAAGACAAAAAGAAAGTCAAAAGTCAAGATCAAAAGGGACCGGTCCGTCTCGATCATCAAGGATGTGGCCAACTTTTTTCATCACAATCCGGAGCGGCTCATTGATCCTGAAGTGAAGAAGATGCCCAAAGCGATCCTCTACAGCCTGGTGGAGAAAAAGAATGAGCGATCGAAAAATTTTGCGGATATCGGAGGGTATGAAAAGACAGGGGATGTGGAATCTTTCATGTTCAGCAGGTTACGAAAGCGGAAGTGTGCAGGGGTGGAGCGCATCAGGGAAGAGGAGATCCCGGGAATGAGGGACCGCCTGTCAGATTTTTATAATGACCATGCATTTTACTTTGACCGGTACCTGTTCATGAACAATGATTATTATGTGTTGAGGGAAGAGGGGGAAATTGTGGCCGGACTCCAGGCGAACGAGGAGACCTGGGAGATTAAGACCATCGGCAGTGGTTTCCTGGATAAAGTTGTCAAAGCACTCACAAAGATCCCGTTCATCGGCAAAAGATTCACCTATGAAAAAATGAGGTTTCTGGGGGTTGAGGGGATCTGGTTTAAAGAGGGCAGGGGAGATGCTGTGTACAAACTCCTTGAAGGGGTGCTTTCTGTGAAAAATCAATACCTGGCGCTGATGATCATGGATACCCGGTCAAAAGTACATCAGAATTTCAGGAAACATAAAAAACTCGGCCCCGTCAATACCGTTCTCGGTACCTTCGAGGCCGATTTTTATGCCCGTTTTTACAGCTTCCCTGAAGAGGAGAAAGCCCGGGTCAGATCAATGCCGGCATACATCTCCATTTACGATAACACTTGATTAGACCACCTTCAACTTCCACTTTCCCCGCTTAAAAATGATCATGGCCAGCACCGCCAGCACCGCCTCGGCAATAACGATCGCCAATCCGACACCCTGAACCCCCATCCCGGCAACATTGGTCAGAATATACGCCAGCGGGATCTCGATGATCCAGAATGCGATCACGTTGAGCCAGATCGGGGTGGCGGTATCACCAGCGCCATTGATGGCCTGTACCATCACCATCCCGATGGCGTAGATGATGAACCCGAAACTCACTACACGCAGACAAATGATGCCGGCCTGCCAGACTTCAGGAGCAGCGGCCCTGTCGATGAAGAAATTGATAAAAACATGTGGCACCGAAATGAAAATGATGGACACCAGGCTTAGCAGCACCATGTTTACCCCCCCGACGATCCAGGCCGAACGTTCTGCACGGTCGGGCCTTTTTGCTCCCAGGTTCTGACCCACGAGCGTTGCAGCAGCATTGGCCATTCCCCAGGCGGGAAGCAAAACAAAAATAATGATCCTGATGGCAATCGTATACCCCGCAATCGCCTCCTCACCCAGGCTGGTGATCACCCAGACCAGGAAAACCCAGGAGGAGTGGGAGATTACATTCTGACCGATGGCACCCAATGAAAGCTTCACCACTTTCCAGATGGTTTTAAACCTTATTTTGATGTCTGTCATCAGCACCTTGATCCGGTAACTGCCACGTGTCAGCAAATACAACTGGTAAAGCACGGCGATCCCTCTCCCCGTGTTTGTCGCAATCGCGGCCCCCTTCAATCCGAGTGCAGGGATCGGACCCCAGCCAAATATAAGCAGCGGATCCAGGGCGATGTTCAGCAAGTTGGCGATCCACAATACCCGCATTGATACCGCTGCATCACCAGAACTACGGAATACCGCGTTGATGACAAACAGCAACATGATCACGGCATTGCCTCCCAGCATGATCATGGGGTAGTGGTAACCCATTTCAATGGTTGCTTCCGAGGCCCCCATGAAACGAAGCAGATCCTTGGCAAAGATGATCCCGATCACACTGAAAACCATGGATATGGCGATGGAGGCAATGATGGCCTGGATAGAAGCCTGTGCTGCATCCCGGGGCCGCTTTTCCCCGATCCTCCGGGAGACTACAGCCGTGGTGCCAACCCCCAGCCCCATGCCGATGGCATAGACGATGGTCATCAGGGATTCGGTGATCCCGACAACGGCCACTTCTGCAGCACCAAGCCGGGAAACAAACCAGATATCCACGAGCGCAAAAACAGACTCCATGGACATCTCCAAAACCATGGGGATGCTCAGCAGGATGATGGCCTTGCTGATAGGGATCTTTGTGAAATCTTTTTCTGAACCACGGATTGCCTCTTTCAGGTCTGACCAGAGTTCACGTGTAAACAGATTTCTTCTTATTGAAATTAAAGTAGTATGAAGTGACATGATCTGAGAATTACAAAATGGGAAATGAAAAAACAGGTCGCGGGTGCTATTTGGTGAGCACCGGATTGATTAGATTGACCGTATCAAAAGATGTAATCCTCATGTTTTCTGAATTGAAAGGTACAAATATATGCCGTTTTATCTTTTGAAGCAACTCATTTCGAAATTTTTAGCATAAAGTTAACATAGGGGGGCGGTTCTCGGAATGTGGTACGCACCTTGTAGCTGAAGGTCAACCCCACTGACGGCTGGAGACTGCCCTTCGGCAAGCTAAGGGCACAATAGATCGGATATACTCAGATAACTGGCGATGGACGGCTGACCCCTGGCGACTGACCCTAAAGTGCCCTCTGAAAGATCCGGTACCTCTTATACACCTCACCTCCCATATATTCCATCTCCGCCCTTACCTTGGTATTGGTCTCCATCTCGAGGTGACTGTCCATATGGGTCTTGCCTGCCTTGCGAGCAGAATCCAGCATTGCACTGCCGAGGATGGTATCCAGACCCTTATTCTGGTAATCAGGGTGAACGGCTCCGAGGAGGAGGTTGAGCTGACTGGCTTTCCGACCTGATGTCAGCACAGGGATAAATCCGAAAGGAAACAGATATCCCCGTGCCTGTTTTATTCCGCCGGATATGTCCGGCATCCCAATAACAAATGCCACCGGTTTTGCTTGTTTGTCGACAATTACCTTGATGAACCTGGGGTCCAGCACAAATATGTATCGATTTGCAAAGTCATCCATCTCCTCGGGAGTGAATTTCGTAAAACCGTAAATCCCCGTGAAGGTATCGTTGACCAGGGTGAGGATGGGACGGATATATTTCCTCAATTGCCGCCTCGTTTTGAATTCTACAAGCCTGAGTTCCGGATTGTTCTTTCTTGCACGTTCGGCGATCTTCAGGTAGAGCTCCGGGGTTTGCTCTGGCACCGGCACCTTGTATACAACCAGGTCGAGCTCCTTCTCAAAATCCAGCTCCGAAAGATGATCGGTGATATATTTGAAGTTGCAGTGTGATGCGATCACCATCGGCTCGTCATACCCCTCCACAAGGTAACCCTGCGGATCCTTGTCTGAAAATGCCAGGGGTCCCACCAGCTTTTCTGTCTTGTTGGCACGGGCCCAGACAGCCACAGCATCAATGAGCGCCTTGATCACTTCACGGTCGTCCCACGCCTCCATGAAATTGAACCTGGCGTTGTTTTCATTTTTCTCCTTGTTGTATGGATGGTGGATGACCCCCATGATCCTCCCTACCAGCTTGTCATCCCGGTAGGCCAGTAACAGGGTGGTTTCACAGTGCCGGAAGGATTTGTTCTTTTTTTCATTGAAGAAGACCCATTCGTCACCCCATAGTGGCGGCACCCAGTTGGGATGGTCCTTGTGGATCCGTTCCGGCAGGTGAATAAACGCCTTCAGATCACGCTTGTTCTCTACCGGTCGGATGGAAATAGCCATGTAGTTTCAACCTTTGATTTGGCTTGAAAGTACAATCTTTTTTCGAAATGGCAATTGGAGAAGGGGCAAAGGGCAATGGGCAATGTCAGTCGGCAGTTTGCAGTCGGCAGCTTTCAGCTATCAGTCTTCCTGGAATATTCTGTCTGATTCGTTATGTGTATTGAGCCTGTCGAAGGGCAGTCCTCTCTCGACTCTCAACTCTTAACTCTTAACTCTTAACTCTTAACTCTTAACTCTTAACTCTCAACTCCACTAAAATTTCGCAGCCAGCTTCCCGATATCCTCGCCATCCACCCTGGTGATGATCCACTCCTTCATCTGTTTTGCCCCCAGGGAATTGTAAAAATCGATGGCCGGCTGGTTCCAGTCAAGCACCACCCACTCAAATCTTCCACATTCCCGCTCCTTTGCCAGCGTGGCAAGGTAAAGCAGAAGCGCTTTTCCATAGCCCTTCCCCCGGTATTCCTCGTAGACAAAAAGGTCCTCCAGGTATAGCCCTGGTCGTCCCTTGAAGGTTGAAAAATTATGGAAGAAAAGCGCAAACCCCACGGGAGTATCGCCTTCGTAACCAATCACAACTTCGGCATATCGATGCTTCCCGAAGAGATTTTTCATCAGCAGTTCTTCTGTTGCAACCACTTCATGGGAAAGTTTTTCATAAACAGCGATCCCTTTGATGAGGTCCAGGATGACCGGTACGTCGTCCTGACCGGCATGTTTGAGTTTGAATCCAGCTATGCTTGTAGATATCATTGTGAAGTAATTTTAAGTCCCAAATATATAAAAAGTGATCCCTGGATGACGGATTCGCATACTTTTTATATTTTCACAGGTACAACCAAACGATCCAATCATGAAAAAAACATTCTTCTGCTGCTCATTCATTTTTATCATCCTGCTTACAGGCTGTCAGCCCAAGCCAAACACTGTCGTCACATTCGAAGGAGAACAGGTACTGATAAATGGGAATCCCACCCTGGAAGGGGTGACCTGGAACGGGATCGATATGGAAGGACTCCTGCCCAATTCAAGGATGGTGCAGGGGATCTTCGACGACCTGAATCCCGAAACTGTCGATACCTGGAACTACGAAGACACGGGGGAATGGGACCCGGAAAGAAATACCAATGAATTTGTGGCCGCGATGGAATCTTGGCGCGAACACGGACTCCTGGCATTCACGATCAATATGCAGGGAGGAAGCCCCTTTGGATACGGCAATCCCCGGCCCTGGTACAATTCGGCACTGGATTCGGCTGGTAACCTGCGGGCTGATTATATGGCCCGACTGGAGAGGATTCTGGATGAGTCTGACCGGCTCGGAATGGTCTCCATCCTGGGGATCTACTATTTTGGACAGGACCAGTGGCTGGAGGATGATGAAGCTGTGAAGAATGGCGTGGTGAATACCATCAACTGGCTGCATGGCAAAGGGTACCGCAATGTGCTCGTTGAAATTGCCAATGAATGCAACAACAGGAAATTTGAAAGGGAGATCATCAAGGCTGATAACGTACACGAACTGATTGAACTGGCCCAATCGATCGAGAAAAAGGGGTACCGATATCCTGTCTCGGTAAGCTACAACGGCAATACGCTGCCAGGTGAATTAGTGACCGAAGTGGCTGATTTCATCCTGCTCCATGGCAATGGAGTGAACGACCCTGCCAGGATTACGGAGATGGTCAGACTTACAAGGGATATGGGTACCTATACTCCCAAACCAATTATTTTCAATGAAGACGACCATTACTTGTTTGACAGTACCATGAACAACATGGTGGCGGCCTTCAAAGCTGGAGCTTCATGGGGGTATTTTGATTTCCGCAGGGGAGGAGAATCCTATGAAGCAGGCTACCAGAGTGTACCGGTTGACTGGAGCATTTCACATGAAAGAAAAAAGGCGTTTTTTGAAAAGCTGAAAGAGGTTACAGGGGAATAGCGGTTTGCGGTGTGAGGATTTGCGCTGTTTGCAAGATATATGAATGATTTCTGGCTGCGGAATTCATTCCGCAGCCAGAAATATTCGAACAGCTAATATGATACATGAATTTGAAGAGTTCCTTTGGCCCAAAATAAAAACTGGCTGACAATAATCAGATGACTGAATTAAATACTGAACAACTGTGAGCACAATGCGTACATTTATCCCGGCAATGCTATTCCTTGCCATTGCCATCACAGGCGCCGGACAGGAGAAGGAACAGGAAAAAAGGCGTTCTGAAACTGTCTTTCACCCGGTTGTCCATGACTTCACCCGACAGGATACACTCCGTGGATCCATCACCCCGGAAAGAGCCTGGTGGGACCTGGTCTTTTATGACCTGGAGGTAAAAGTCGATATAGAAAACCGGTCGATTTCCGGTTCAAACACGGTGTTCTACAAAGTACTCGAAGCCAACGACCATATGCAGATCGATCTCCAGGAGCCGATGCAGGTGACGGAGATCACCCAAAACGGGAAAGCGCTTAGCTATACCCGTGAAGGGAATGTTTTCTTTATCGATCTGAAAGATCCCCAGTCTGCCAACTCCGTAAACGAGATCCTCATAAAATTCGAAGGCACACCTCGCGTGGCGATCAGGGCCCCATGGGATGGCGGGTTTTCCTGGAAGAAGGACAGCAACGGCAATCCCTTCGTCGCCACTTCTAACCAGGGACTCGGTGCAAGTGTATGGTGGCCGTGCAAGGATCATATGTACGATGAGCCTGATAGCATGCGGATGAGTTTTGCCGTCCCTGAGGGGCTCACGGCGGTGGGAAATGGCAGGCTTACAGCTGTTGATGAGGGAGCTGACGGAACAATTACCTATCATTGGGAAGTGCAAAATCCGATCAACAATTACGGGGTGAATATCAATATCGGGAATTACACCCATTTTTCAGAAACCTTCCAGGGAGAGAAGGGTCAGCTTGATTGCAACTACTACGTCCTGGAAGAAAACCTTGAAAAAGCAAAGGCGCAATTCAAACAGGTGCCCATGATGCTCGAGGCCTTCGAATACTGGTTCGGTCCGTACCCCTTCTATGAAGATGGCTTTAAACTGGTGGAGGTACCCTACCTGGGCATGGAGCACCAGAGCTCGGTAACCTATGGCAACCATTATATGAATGGCTATATGGGACGTGATCTTTCCGGTACCGGCTGGGGGCTGAAATTCGATTTCATCATCATCCACGAGTCGGGACATGAATGGTTCGCCAACAATATTACCTACAGCGATGTGGCCGATATGTGGATCCATGAAAGCTTCACCAATTACTCGGAAGGACTCTATATTGAATACCATTATGGCAAAGAGGCGGGAGATGAATACCTCAGGGGCATCCGACGGAACATCCTCAATGACATCCCCGTGATCGGAGTCTATGATGTCAACCAGGAGGGATCGGGGGATATGTATGCCAAGGGGGCCAGCATGCTGCATACCATCAGGCAGCTGATTGATGATGATAAAAAATGGCGTGAACTGTTGCGCGGACTCAACAAGGAGTTTTACCATGCCACGGTTACCACCCGACAGATCGAAGATTACATGATCGAATTCACAGGACTGGACCTTCAGCCCGTTTTCGATCAATACCTTCGTACCACCATGATCCCTACGCTCGAATATTACTTCCAGGGAAAATACCTTTACTTCCGCTGGATCGATGCAGTACCCGGATTCGACATGCCCGTGAAGGTGCTGATCGATGGTAATGAAACCAAACTCAGACCCACAACCGGTTGGAACCGCAAAAGGGCAGGGGAGAACCAGGGCCGGCTCATCGTAGATCCGGATTTCTTCGTGGGGGTTTTTCCCATGCTGGGAAGGTAGTTCAGTCGCCGGTCGCCAGTCGCCGGTCACCAGTCGCCGTTGGGAGGAAGCCGCCAGCGACAATAGGAGCTGGTCCTCGATGGCCGACGACAGGAAGCGTATCGGGATCAGCCGTCAGCCATCAGCCATCAGTCAGACGATGCCTCCGGGATCATGGACCGTTTGGAGTTGTCAATGGTTGATCAGACCCCGGAGGGGTCTCAACAGGTAGCCCCGGGTAACCAAAGGGCACCCGGGGTTTACGAAGACAATGTGGTTCATTAAAACTGCCCCGCGGCCCTGGCCGCACCGGGGACCGGCACTAATACCTAACCACTAACCCCTTCTTCAATTCATAAAAATACCCTATCTTGCAAGTGCGATGAGCCATCAATTCCATATCCATCCCCATACCTGGAACGGCCAGGGCCTGTTCTGCTGCCTTATTAGCTGAGTTGTAGGTTTTAAGACGCCAGTCACCAGTCGGCTGTTCGCAGTCAGCAGCCGCCAACCAGAATTAGCTAAGCCGGAGGGATGGTGCCCCGAGCCTTTCGAGGGGCAGCCATCAGCCGTCAGTTTTTTTCGACTTCTGACCTCCGACTTCCGACATCTGATTTCTGACTTCTGACTTCCGACCATCACTCGACCCACTCTTAACTCTTAACTCTCAACTCTTAACTCTTAACTCTTAACTCCAAAATGACCATCTTCGACATCAAACGCTTCGCACTCCATGACGGTCCCGGGATCCGAACCACGGTCTTCCTCAAGGGATGTCCCCTTCGCTGCGCCTGGTGCCACAACCCGGAGAGCCACATGGCCGAACCTGAGGAGTACATGGAGAACCGGTTGATCGACGGAAAGGAGATCAAACGTACCAGGATCTATGGGAAAAAAGTGAGGACCAGCGACCTCTTCGACGAACTCATCCGCGACCGGGTATTCTTTGAAGAATCAGGCGGCGGGGTGACATTTTCAGGCGGTGAACCACTCATGCAGCACGAAGAATTGCTGCAGATCCTGGAACTGCTGGGCAGGGAAAAAATCCACAGGACCATCGATACATCCGGCCAGGCGCCGGGGGATGTTATGCTGAATGTGGCCGGCCAGGCCGAGCTCTTTCTCTACGATTTAAAACTTATGGATCCGGAGAAGCACAGGGAGTACACGGGAGTGGACAACAGCCGCATCCTTGAAAATGCCGACCTCCTCCTTCAACACGATATTGAGGTGATCTTCCGCATACCGCTCATTCCGGGCATCAACGATACATCGGAAGAGATCGATGCCTTCAGGTCATTCTTCAAAGAGCGGGCCGGACTGTTCGGGGATGTCAGCCTGCTGCCCTACCACAAGACCGCTACAGGAAAATACCAGCGGATGCAAAAGGAATATGTCATCGCAGCACTCGAGGAGCCCTCTGCACAGCGAATGCAGGTATTGAGAAATGAATTCGAATCCTGCGGGGTACGCACCACCATCGGGGGATAAAAAAAATGCCATGATCACAGAAAGAATTGAAAAACTTCGCAAAGAGAGCCTGGATGCAGTGAACCAGTTAAGCGCCGAACGAGCCTCCCTGGTTACCGACTTCTATAGGGGCAACCCCGAAAAGAGTTACTCTGTCCCTGTATGCCGGGCGCTGGCCTTCGAATATCTCTTCAGGCAAAAATCACTGTGGCTCGGGGAGGGCGAACTCATTGTGGGCGAACGCGGTCCTGCCCCTAAGGCAACCCCTACTTACCCGGAGATTTGTCTGCATTCACTGGATGACCTGGCCATCCTTGACAAAAGGGAAAAGGTATCTTTTTGCGTGGACCAGGAAACTCTTGAAAAATACAAGCAAAAAATCATCCCTTTCTGGAAGGGGCGGACGCACCGCGACCGTCTGTTTGAATCTGTCAGCCCGGAGTGGCTCAATGCCTACGAAGCCGGCCTCTTCACCGAATTCCAGGAGCAGCGTGCACCCGGACACACCGTCATGGGAAAAAAGATATGGACCCGGGGAATGCTCGACCTGGTCATGGAGATCAGGGAACAGATGGAGAAGCTCGAAGGATCCGATGAGCCGGATGCATGGGAGAGACGGGAAGAGCTCAAAGCAATGAACATCGCAGCCAGGGCCATCATGATGTATGCCGGGAGGTATGCTGAACTGATCGCCGAGAGGGCTGCCGTTGAAACAGACGATTCAAGGAGAAGAGAACTGCTGCAGATGGAACAGGTGTGCAGAAAAGTCCCGGCCCACGCCCCGGAGACCCTGCATGAAGCTTTGCAGTATTACTGGTTCGTGCACCTGGGAGTGATCAGCGAGCTGAACCCGTGGGATGCTTTCAATCCGGGCCGACTGGACCAGCACCTGTTGCCATTCTACAAAAAAGATATTGAAGCGGGCAGGCTTACCGAAGCATCTGCCCGTGAATTTTTGCAGGCCTTCTGGATCAAATTCAACAACCACCCGTCACCTCCCAAGATCGGGGTGACGGCAGAGGAGAGCAGTACCTATACCGATTTTTGCCTGGTGAATCTGGGCGGGATGAAGGAGGATGGGAGCGATGCGGTGAATGAACTCAGTTACCTGCTGCTGGATGTGATCGAAGAGATGCGGTTGCTGCAACCTTCATCCATGATCCAGGTGAGTAAGGTCAATCCCAACCGGTTTATTCAACGTGCCCTGGAGATCGTGAAAACGGGGTTCGGTCAGCCCTCCATCTTCAATGCCGATGCCATCGTGCAGGAGCTGGTTAACCAGGGGAAGGACATTGTGGATGCCCGCAACGGGGGTGCATCGGGATGCGTGGAGACAGGGGCTTTCGGGACAGAGGCCTATTTCCTGACAGGCTACTTCAACCTGGTGAAGGTGCTGGAGATCACCCTCTGCAACGGCACGGATCCGCTCACGGGCAAGCTCGTTGGAGTAGAGACAGGTGATGCCTGGGAGTTTGACAGTTTCGAAGCACTGCTTGAAGCATTCAGCATACAACTTAATTATTTTATTGACCTGAAGATTGAAGGAAATAACCAGATCGAAAAGCTGTTCGCCGACCACTTGCCGGTGCCGTTTTTATCGCTTTTTATTGATGATTGTATTACGAACGGGAAGGATTACAATGCCGGCGGGGCGCGCTACAATACCAGCTATATCCAGGGGGTCGGATTGGGTTCGGTGACGGATATTTTTGCTGCGCTGAAAACGCATGTGTTTGACCGTGCTAGTGTGGGAATGGAAACGTTGTTGCAGATTCTGGAGGATGATTTTGAGGGGCATGAGGAGATCCGGGAGGCGCTGATCTATGATACGCCGAAATATGGAAATGACGATGAGGCGGCGGACCGGCATGCGAAATGGGTGTTTGAGGCGTTTTTCAGTGCTGTGGACGGTCGACCCAACACCCGCGGCGGGGTTACGCGGATCAATATGCTGCCGACGACATCGCATGTCTATTTTGGCAGCGTGGTGGGGGCGACGGCGGACGGTCGGCATGCCTTTGAGCCGCTGTCGGAAGGAATCTCTCCGTTCCAGGGGATGGATACCAACGGGCCCACGGCAGTGTTGCGGTCGGCAGCGAAGATCGATCACATCAGGACAGGCGGGACCCTGCTGAACCAGAAGTTCACGCCCGAGTTTTTCGCAGGCGATACCGCGATGGGAAAGCTCACCGGACTCATCAGGGGATATTTCAGGATGATGGGACACCACATCCAGTTCAACGTGGTTTCGGCGGATACCCTGCGGGATGCGCAGCGACACCCGGAAAAATACCGCGACCTGATCGTGCGGGTGGCGGGGTACAGCGACTATTTCAATGACCTCGGGGAGGCGCTGCAGAACGAGATCATCAGGCGAACGGAGCAGAGTTGATCAGTCGCCAGTCGGCAGTCGGCAGTCGGCAGTTCGTCGGCAGCGGTGGAACGTGCTGGTTAACCGCAGAGGGCGCAGATGCCTATTGGTATGACGTGCTGGTTAACCGCAGAGGGGATGGATGGAAAGCCTTAAGCCTTAAACCTTCAGCCTCCGGTGCCCTGAGCTTGTCGAAGGGCAGTCTCCAGTCAGAAGCACAACGCATAACGCATTACGTACAACCCATCCAGTCTCGGGTTTCGAGCCACTTCCGACGAATG
>CAKZNC010000158.1 GCA_937129385.1 uncultured Bacteroidota bacterium | reverse complement strand
CCTGACGGAATACACTACTCAAAATCCGGGCATGAAAAAGTTGCCAGGCGAATTATAGATTTAATCGAAGATTTGTGATCAAAACTGATAAATCCAATTGCTTAAAGACCTGAGATATACTGCAAAGCACATTGTAATCTACAGTATTGGTAATCTAAGTACCAAGCTTATTGGGTTTATATTGCTGCCTCTTTATACTGATCATCTGACGACATCTGAATATGGGATGCTGGCACTGTTGGAGGTGACCAGTTTTATGTTGATTGCAATGGTCGGTATGCGGATGTCAACAGCCATGATGCGGTGGGGATCAGCAGAGAAAACCGGATCCAGGCAGGGATCAATTGCATTCACTGTATTTATTACCCTTGTGGTTCTCGCAATTGTTTTTAACATACTCTTTCAGCCGCTTGCGGGCTCATTCAGTAAGATACTCTTCGAGACCAGTACATATAAAGAATACTTTAATGTTCTTTTCTTATTTGTATCATTCGAAATAATGAATGTCTGGGTGCTTGATCTGATCAGAATTAAAGAAAAACCACTTTTCTATGTATTTCTATCCCTGCTGAAATTTACGGTTGTACTGGCATTGAATATCTATTTCATCAAGGTCCTTGAATATGGCGTTCTTGGAATTATTTTGAGTCAGCTAATAGGAAGTGCCCTCCTCTTTCTCTGCTCATCGGTCTTCATATACAGAAATATTACAGCAAAATTCCTCCTTAAGGATCTTAAACCTATGTTTGGGTATGGGTTTCCCCTGGTATTTACAACGATGTCAATGTATCTGTTAAGCCTGGGAGACCGATACCTGATGAAATATATACTGGACCTTGGTGATGTAGGTATCTATTCACTGGGATATAAGATTGCTACCGTTACAAACCTGTTGGTCATTCAATCATTTCAAACCGGCTTTTTGCCGATTGCTTACAAAAAATATGAAGAGGGTGGCAATGAACGGTTTTTTGTTAAGTCGCTTACCTATTATACCTTTATCCTTGTTGTCGTGAGCCTTGGGCTGGCAATGGTTTCAAGAGAATTGATCTCATTTTTATCAAAAAGTGAAGCGTATTATTCGGCCTATAAAATTGTTCCTTTTATTTCCCTCGCGCTCATTTTTAAAGGAATCCAGTATGTCTTTTCACTGAGTCTTCATTTCGTCAGAAGAACAAAGTATAATGCATTTATCGTGCTATCGGTTGCGGTCTTCAACCTGGTTATAAATATTATCCTCTTACCCAGGATGGGAATCTACGGTGCCGGTGTTGCCAGTGCTATATCATTTTTTATCATGTTGTTGTTTTTCCGTTCTTATGCCAAACGATTTTACGACCCGGGGTATGAGATTAAAAAGATTGTTTTACTGATTGCAACAGGTATTGCCTTTTACCTTCTCTCCACCCTATTCAATGAGTTCCCAATGGGATGGAGTATAATCTTGAAGTTCTTACTGATTGTACTTTTCCCGTTTTTCTTGCTCCTGTTCCGCTTCTATGAAGAGATTGAAATTCAGCGTATCAAAGGCTTTTTCAGGAAATGGCGGAATCCTTTGACCTGGTTAAGTAATATCTGGTCATTTTTAAAATCCTAAAAAACTCTGATGAAAGGATATCTGACAGAGAATCAAATAGCGTATGTACTTTTTCACCTGGGAATGAGCATCGATCTGAACCAGGAGATCAGGAACTCATTTATTTTCCGGAAAGACACAATAGAAAAAAATGAGAAGCCTTCAATCATTTTCAAGCTCGACAAAAAAGCCCTCAATCCGGATAAAATATTAAATAGCAATGGGATCCCATTGCTATTCTCAGCCGGTCCGGATAAGAAGGTTTTCGACATTTCAGGTAAAGATGTGATCTTTCATCACGATCTGTTGAAATCTGTATTTTACCTGCTTTCCGGTTACCAGGAATTGCATCCCGAATACCTCGACAGTATGGGGCGATACCCTTATGAACTTTCCATTCAGTCTAAGCTGAATATAATTCATACACCTGTCGTGAATTACTATTTCAGGTTTATATCTGAAGGGATAAAATCATTTTGCAAGATAAATAAACTGCCATTCAACAATAGAAAGCACTTTAACAGTTTTGCATTTTTATTAACTCATGATATTGATCAGGTGGATACCTATAACCGGTACGATGCCATATATAAACTGAAGCAGAGCATCGGAGTTGCGCCCACCAGGTTTCCAAGGAAAAAAGAATTAAAGTATGTAATCAAGTACATCCACAACACTATTAAAAGGAAAAAAAATAACCCTGCATGGTCGTTTCCAATGCTCATCGAAACAGCATTGAAATACAATCTTAGACCAACATATTTCTTTTTACCCAAAGATCAGCTCCACCATGATGCATATTATCGTTTTGATGAGGAGCGTATTCAACACCTGTTTAAAATGCTTGAAGAAAATGATTTTGAAATTGGTCTGCATGGTACTGTAAAATCGTCTTCGGAGACAGCTGGAATGTTAAAATCATATCGTTCCCTCGAATCGTATTCTCCGCAAAAGATATCCGGGATCAGGCAGCATCGTCTGCTTTATAATATTACCAAAACACCTATTTTACAGGAAAATCAGGGATTGCAGTATGACTCCAGCCTTGGATTTGCTGAACATGAAGGATTCAGGAATTCATATTGCCTGCCATACAGACTATTCGATCATAATAATGACCGGATGATGAATCTTTGGGAGATACCACTGAATGCAATGGATGTTACCCTGATGCACTACCGCCAGCTTTCATATGATGAGATATTAACCACGGTGCTTGGCATGGTGGAAGAAATCAAAACATTCAATGGTACCTTGGTGTTGTTGTGGCACAATAACTTCTTTAATGAGGACTATTACCCCCGGATAAAAGAGTTTTATATTTCATTAATTGAACGGCTTTCGGAACAGTCCCCTGAAGGATTATCCGGTCGTGAAATTATTCATCGAATCAGTAACCAGGCATAATCATTCGTCCGGTTTTTTTACCCCGATTCTTAAATCTTCAGGAATCCATCATTTTACACATGAAAAAACTTATTTTTGTTCTTACAATTTTTAAACGACAGACTATGTTCAGGAAATTAAATTTCACGACAATACTCCCACACCTGGTTGCTGTTATCTCCTTCCTGGTGATCTCATTTGCTTATTTTTCCCCGGCGCTGGATGGGGAAAAACTGGCTCAACACGATAAGAACACTTTCCTTGGAGGTGCAAAAGAGATCATCGACCACAGGGAAGAAACCGGAGAGGAAGCACTCTGGACAAACCGCATGTTCTGTGGGATGCCGGCATACCTGATCAGTACAAAATACAAGGGAAACCTGCTTAGTCATCTGAACCGACTCATGCAGCTTGGACCACGCCCTGTGAGCCAATTATTTTTACTGTTGATTGGCGGATATATTATGTTTATTTCCCTGCGGATCAACCCGTGGTTAAGCATGGTCGGTGCCATCGCTATCGCATTTTCAACATATAATTTTGTAATTCTGCTTGCCGGGCATAACTCGAAAGTGATCGCCATTGCATATGTTGCCCCGGTCCTTGGGGGGATCTTCATGGCCTTTAGGGGGAAGCTTTTGCTGGGTGCCGCGCTGGCCGGTGTATTCCTCTCCTTACAGATCCTGGCAGGTCACCCACAGATCACATATTATATGCTGATCATCGTCCTGTTCTTTGGTATATCTGAGTTCTATTTTAAAATCAGTGAGAAGAAATTAAAAGACATGCTTGTCTCAGTTGGATTTCTGACAGCAGTCGTGATCTTTTCTGTTCTCAGTAACTATAGTCGCCTGGCCACAACACTGGAATATGATGATTATTCCATGCGGACAAAATCCGAACTCACAATGGATGAGGAGGATCAGACCGAGGGTCTGCCGCTTTCATATGCTACAGGTTGGAGCTACGGAGTCGATGAGACAATGACATTGATGATCCCCGGGTTCAAAGGAGGCTCAAACACCTATGAACTTTCTGAGAATTCAAATACTTTTGAAGCCCTGGCCCGTATAGACCGCAATTTCGCCAGTCAGTTCGTCCAGCAGACCAATCTCTACTGGGGACCCCAGTCTAGTACTTCCGGACCGGTTTACCTGGGTGCCATCATTGTATTCCTGTTTGTACTCGGGATGTTTATAATAGAAGGAAGGTACAAATGGTGGATCTTTGCAGTGGCAGCTCTGGGAATCATGCTTTCATGGGGGAAGAATTTTATGCCACTGACCGAGTTCTTCATGCATTATGTGCCAGGATACAACAAATTCAGAACGGTAAGTATGACACTGGTGATCCCCCAGATCGTTTTTCCGATCCTGGCCATATTAACGCTGAATAAATTGATATTTGAGCAGACGGATAAGGAAAAGCTGACACGCGGATTGAAGTGGTCGGTTGGCATCACGGGAGGGCTGGCATTGCTGTTCCTACTACTTCCCTCACTTGCTGGAAACTTCACTTCAGAATATGATGCAAGAACTGTGGATGCCATTTCCCGGAACAATGGGCAGCTCAGGCAGATGTTAATGAACTCCCTGCCATCCGCGCTGGAAGCAGACCGTGAAGCACTGCTCAGAAAGGACGCATTCAGAACGTTGGTGCTGATATTACTGGCAGGCGGAATGATTTACATCTACCGGATCAAAGGTCAGAAACTAAACTATAAACTGGTCATTGCCGTATTCGGAATCCTGATCCTGGGCGACCTCTGGGGAGTGAACAAACGTTTTCTGGATGATGACAATTTTGAATCAAAGACCCAGGCAGCACAACCATATACACCTAATCAGGCTGACCAGGTAATTCTGCAGTCCAAAGGGCTGAATGAACGTGTGCTTAACCTGACAACCAGCACTTTCCAGGATGGAAGAACCTCCTATTTTCATCAGTCGATCGGTGGTTATCACGGAGCAAAAATGCGCAGGTACCAGGACCTGATCGATGCCGGACTGATCGATGAAATGACGATGTTGATCGGCGGACTTCAGCAACAGGATTATAACGCAGTGGATTCGATCCTTGCAAAGCTGAACCTCCTGAATATGCTCAATACGAAATACATCATCCTCAATCCGGAGGGAGCTCCGATGGTGAACCGTTACAACCTTGGCAACAGCTGGTTTGTCAACGAGCTGGTTTTCGCTGATAATGCAGATGATGAACTTGAAAAGGTGGTAAATGCAGATCTTGATGTAACTGCGGTTGCCGATCAGAAATTCAATGACCAGGTGACAAGTTACTCTTACGAAGGGACCTTGTCTGACAGGATCGAATTAACGGACTACGAACCCAACAGGTTAACCTATCGTTCGTCAAGTGCAACAGAACGATTGGCGGTCTTCTCCGAAATATATTATCCTGAAGGATGGATTGCAACTATAGATGGAGAAGCAGCAAATCATATCAGGGTTGACTACCTGCTAAGGGGAATGATCATACCTGCCGGTGAACATGAAGTTGTTTTTGAATTCAGACCCCGGTCATACTATGGAGGTGAAAAAGTGGCCCTTGCAGGTTCGATCACATTGATCCTGCTGTTGCTTGGTGCCATGTATATGGAAATGAAAAAGGTACAGGCGGATCAGTAACGTCTCAACCACCTGTATCTCCTGGCATTATCTCCAAATTTGAAGGAGATGGACAGTTCGTGGGTTCCATAATTGAATCGCTGGATGGATGAGAAGGTATAGTCGAAAGCATACCCAAAAAACAATCCGTTTGTCTTCATCCCGACCATTGTGATCAGGCTGCCGTCTGTTCTGAATGCCAATCCTGCCCAGTAGTCCTCGATATAATAGAATCTCACACCAAAATCACCCTGTGGTATCCATTTTTCTGTTGTTTTAAGCAACACACTGGGTTCAATGGTCAGTTTTGGGCCTGGATAAAAACGAATCCCTCCCATTAACCAATAGTGTCGATAGATCCTGTATTCACTTTTTGCTCCTCCCACCTGGATGGATGACTGAAAAAGATTATTTGCACTTGCTCCAATGAAATAGTCGGCATTTGTCCAGTATACTCCGAAATCGATATCGGGCGAATATCCCACCTCCTTGATCCCTGCATTAACAAGTGGATCTACATCCCTGCCAAAAACCAGGTCATCAGCATTGATCCTGTACTGGAAAACCTTTCCTGCAAGTCCGAATGACAACTGGTTTACCCCCATAAAAATGTGGTATGCATAGGTAAACTGGATGCCTGTCCTGCTCACATTTCCATTCATGTCATTGATCACATAACCCCCCAGGCCAACTCTTCCCCTTGTACTTGGAAGAAGCAGTTTTTTATTCCTTACTGGATTTTTTATGATCTTGTAGGACCGCTGTAATAACCTGGTCTGCCAGGATGCAGCAAATGTCTGGGGAGCATCTCCAAAACCGATCCACTGTTGCCTGGCTGTGGTATTCACGGAGGTATAACCGTCATATCCCGCCATGGCCGGATTCAGTATGAATCCATTGAGTACATACTGACTGAATATCGGAAGTTGCTGTGCCTCTATTCTATATGGTAATAGGAATAGCAAAACGATCAGTCCATATGTAATCTTACTTTTCAACATTCAAAATTGTCCGCAATTATACGCATTTATCGTATGATTGTTACGTTACCGGTAATTGGAGGATCTCCATTGCCCAGGTCCAGAACATAATGGTAGGAATCTATGGGGAGATCCCTGCCGTTGAATGTACCATCCCAGGGCTGACCTGCTACATCGCTTGTATAGTATATCAGTTCACCCCACCTGTTGTATATTCTCAGCTCTGCATCTGGATAGAGGTACATGTCATTTGTTCCGTCCTCATCTGCATCAATCACCCAGGTATCATTCGCCCCGTCGTAATTCGGAGTGAATGCGTTTGGAATGGAAAGACATGACATCCTGACCGGAGTAATTGTATCAATGACAGTCAGCGTACATCCACTTTCTCCTTCTGAATTAACGCTACCGTCCACTACATCAATTATATACTCACCGACACCCAGGTCTGAGAAATAGAAACTAAAGCTCCCTTCCACCCCGTTAACAGTGTAGGGCGTTGTACCTCCATAAACATCGATTGTTATCGATCCATCGATTGCATCCTTGCATTCGGGTTGTGTAATTTCATATTCAACTGAAAGTGCTTCCGGTGCGATAAGCTCTGTCTCTTCCTCATCATAACAACCATTCGCATCCTTTACAGTCATGGTATATATTCCCTCGGGTAAGTCCTCAAAATCAGCATTAGGAAGGTTCTCTTCTCCATTCAATCCATAATTATAAATCGGTGATCCCAACAGTCTGGTTCCGCCGGTTACTGACATGTCTATGTCTCCATCTGCTAATCCATTACAGGATGGATTTGTTTGTGTATATCCAATCCTGAGCTCATTGGGTTCTTCAACAAGGATGAAAGTATCAAATACGCACCCGGAAGCATCAGTTCCGTTTACAATATAATTCCCGGCTGGCAGACCTTCAATCACACTGTTGTTTTCAAATCCATCCCCCGTATTCCAGGTGAAATTATAGAAATCATCATTTCCTCCAATGATGGTCAGTTTTATGGCAGCATCCGCTGAGTCATGACAGCTGACATCCCTTCCGTTGTAATCGGTTGTCACCTCAATGAGCGGGATGATCTCCGTCCGTTGAGGCAGAAATATGCTGTCTTCAGCAATACAAGCATTGCCATCCTGCACAAGCAGGTGATAAGTTCCCGTGGGCACATCATTCAAGGTATTGTCATCGGGATTTCCTTCCCATGTATAGATGTAACCCCCTACTCCACCGGAAATATCTACATTGATATCACTGACCCCCCCGTAACATTCTATCCTGTTGTCAGGAGCTGGAGTGATGATTATATCATCAGGATAATGCAATGTCCAGCTATAAGAAGTATCACATCCATTTTGATCGGTGATCATTACGGAATAGGTTCCCTCTGAAAGAGAATCTACAATCGGTCCTGTATCATCCATTGATGTCCAGTCATAGAAATACGGACCTGTACCACCCTCAGGTGTAAGTTTAATTTTGCCATCATCACCTTCGAAGCAGCTGATGGCATAGCCATTGTGATCAGCTGTGTCAAATTGTGTAATCAGGGGATCGGGCTCTTCCAATGTGATAATGCTGTCAACCGTGCATCCAAGTACATCAGTTACCTCTACCTGGTAATCCCCGGCACCCAGTCCGGCTTGATCCATATCGGCAGGAGAGGCAATACCGGTACCTGTTAAACTGGTCCAAAAATAAGTATAGTCTTCCGGACCATCTCCCTCGTCACCCATCGGACCACCTCCTTGTAAGCCGATAAGGTATATCTCACCGTCGAGATCACCAAAACAGGTGATGTTGACTGTCCCAACATCATTCACTCTCAAGCTATCACTGTATCTGATCCTGCTGGGTTCTTCCAAGATAAAGAATGTATCTTCCACGCAGCCATAACTATCCATGATGTGCAGGTCGTACCTCCCAGCCGTTAATGAATCCTGGTCTTCATCAGCAGGAATGATACCGTCGGTACCGGGTGCTCCTGTCCAGGTGTAACTGGCTGGTGCATAAGCTGTGTGTCCACCCATTGCATCGATATTGATTCTTCCGAGTGAATCACCAAAGCAAGGAATATCCCATCCGCCATCATAGAGGTCATTTGCGTCTCTTTCAACTTTAACAGGTAAAGGTTCACGAACCACCTTGGTATAAAGTGAATCCGCAGTACTCGTTCCTGCCCTGCATCCCAGGTTATCGATCACCCGGTAATAATAAGTGCCTGCCGGTAAATCCATGATGGTATCGTTGTTGCTGATCACATTAAACTCATTATCATACCAGGTATACTCAAATGGAGGATTAATTCCATTTCCGGCAATCTGAATCCAACTGTCAGCACTTCCGTTACAGCTTACATCGTAATTCCCATAAGGAATACTATCATAAATCACAGCTGTAAATTCCTGAGCACCTTCAAGATTGTATTTCTTTTCTACATTGCAACCGTTGAGGTCAGTGACCGTCACCGTATATTCATCAACACCAACATCAGTAAGGTTTCTGGTGGTTGCTACTTCTTCCAAAAGGCCTTCATTGATCCAACTATATGTATACTCATACATAATGGCTCCTCCGTCTATGTCCTGCAAGTAGATATTGCCAGATGCTACTGCATTGATACAAACCGGATTAGCGACACTGTCCTTGACAATCAATAATTCATCAGGTTCTGTCAGTTTCGTTGTGTCCTGGAAAAAACATCCGAGCGTATCAGTAATTGAGTAGTAATAGTCTCCAGCCGGTAATCCCCAAATACTGTCCAATGGTTCTGATTCCGTTTCTCGAAGAGGATTGCCGGTTGCACCGTCTTCCCTCCATTCAAAATTATAATCGTACCTGTAATCCCCTCCGACAGGTGCAAGGTGTATCTCCCCATTGGATTCCCCAAAGCAGCGGATATTGAATTCACCAAAGACAGTGTCCTCCGGGGCGATCTGAGAGCTTAACTCAGGAACTACCTTAACGATAATTGTCGTGTCAATACCGTTATAACACCCTGTTGTTCCATATGCGTTTTCAATATACGGTATGAATCTGTAGCTCAACTCCCTTATCTGCGGATCCCCATGTGACAAAACATCAACAAAGTCATTGCCAGGCAATATGCTGATGCTGTCGGCCGAAGAGCTTTCTCCGTCGATAATTCCTGTTTCTCCTGTTACTTCAAGATGGTACCTGATTGTACCTGTTGAAGTCTGGTAATTGTTCACATCGAAATACACATCATACCCGTTGCAGAAAACTGTATCACTTGATATCAGATCATTTGAAATCAACAAACTGATTGTGGGAGTAGGATTAACGGTTATTATAACTTCAACTGGGGGTCCGTTGTTACATGCACCCGGATGTACAGGTGTGATCGTGTAGGTGACCGTCTCCGGCTGGTCCGTATGGTTGATCAGATCATCCTCGATCGTGTAACCAAGGGCAACGCCTGTGCCCG
>CAKZNC010000157.1 GCA_937129385.1 uncultured Bacteroidota bacterium | reverse complement strand
AGAGTTAAGAGTTAAGAGTTAAGAGGGGTTTAACCGCGGAATAGCGCAGAGAATATTAACCGCAGAGTAGCGCGGAGTAGCACAGGGTTATATTGTGCGACGTGCGAATGTATACCTTGCTAATGTATCTCGTACTAGAAATTTACTATACAAAATACTCTGCGAAACATTGCGCTACTCTGCGGTAAAAAACCTCTGCGTTCTTTGCGATGCACTCTGCGCCCTCTACGGTTCAACCCACGTGAGCGAACCAAAAAAAAAGCCCCGGTTTTCCCCGAGGCTTGCCGAACCATGAGGAGCAAAATCAGGCCTTTGCTCCAAGATAAAGTTTTTCTACTGCATCCCAATTGACAACGTTCCAGTAGTTCTGGATATAGTCGCCCCGTTTGTTCTGGTACTTCAGGTAATAGGCGTGCTCCCATACGTCAATATTCAGTATAGGTGTACCCTTTACCTCTGCAATGTCCATCAATGGATTGTCCTGGTTGGAGCTGGCAGTCACCTGCAGCTTGCCATCTTCGTTGACGATCAGCCATGCCCAGCCGGAGCCGAACACCGATCCTGCCGCCTCGGAGAAGAGCTTCTTGAAGTCATCGAACGAACCAAAGGTCTCCTGGATCGCCGCCAGCAAATCACCTGTCGGCTCACCTCCACCATCGGGTGACATGAAATTCCAGTAGAGCGAATGGTTGTAATACCCGCCGCCGTTGTTACGGACACCCGGACTGTAAGATGAGACATTTGCAAAAATTTCCTTGATATCCGTTGAGGTGATACCGTCGGCTTTCAACGCTGCATTGAACTTGCGGGTATACCCTGCATGGTGTTTCCCAAAATGCAATTCCATTGTCTGGGTGTCGATATAGGGTTCAAGCGCATCGAAACTGTAGGGAAGCTCCTTCTGCTTGAATCCTTCCTCGCCAACCGGGATCAGTGATGCTGCAAATGCACCTTTCTCCTTGCCGTTTGTATTGGCACAGGATGAAACCAGTGGTGCAGAAAAGAGGGCGCCTGCACCAAGCACCATGGATGTCTTAATGAATTCTCTTTTTTTCATAATGAAATGGTTGTTTGGAAGTTATTTGAAAGATTAACAGCTAAAGAGGAAGATTGTTTAGAAGTGTAGAGTTAAGAGAGGTTGAACCGCAGAGGGTGCAATGGTTGAACCGCAGAGGGTGCAATGGTTGAACCGCAGAGGGTGCAATGATTGAACCACAGAGGGTGCAATGATTGAACCACAGAGTAGCGCAATGTTTCGCAGAGTATTTTGTATAATAAATCTATAGCACGTCCCATATTAGCATGCAATACACTGGCATGCTATTCAAAATAACTCTGCGTTACTCCGCGCTACTCTGCGGTTCAACCTCATGAGCGCAGCGAATCCCATCATGAGCGCAGCGAATCCCTACGACCCGGTGGGACTGTAAGAGTCATCTCCCACCATGATCACGCCCTTGTTGCTCTTCCCGTCGATCTTGATGGTCAGTGGTTGATCAAAACGCACATGACGCACCAGCTCATCCTCAGAAATCACCTTTTGTTTACCCAGCAGATCAAGGTTGTAGAATCCTTCATTGATATACGGATTGATGGTCATGTACCCCACCCGGAATGAGGTGAGGTTCTGGAAGAAGTGGGTGCCCTGACTGGGGTCGATCCGGTAGTTCTCGAGTCCCGATTCGATGATCACACGCGCCTCGGAGATCTGCGACCACTTTACCGGGATACCGAGCCATGAATCGGTGGAGCCCCAGCGGCCCGGACCAATGAGGACGTAGTTCCGCCCCTCCTTCCTGAAGCTGCTGTTCAGCGCCTCCACCTTCAGCGCGATCTCTTTGCTGCGGGCAGCATCCCAGCTTTCGGGCTTGACATACACCACGTCCCTGATGCCCGGGAAGTTCCCATTACCAAGTGCGGTGTTTGAGCTCACCACCGTTACCGATTCATCCAACTCTTCGATCCTGATATCACTCGCCTGGTCGGTATCCACGATCGGCCGGATCTGCAGCAGATTGAACACATGCTGATGCGCTTTGTCTTCACTCATGTTCACCGCGAACTCGATCTCGATGGGCAGGTTCATCTCCTTCTGACCGATCTCCAGCAGGTCCTCCAGGATATGGGCCAGGGGAAAGCTATCGTGCTTCAGCACCCCTGCAAAGGTCATCAGTCGCTTCCCCTTGCCATGCATGCCATCCCGAAGCATATCGTTATTGTAATCGTACACCGACACCAGGTGTTTGAGCGACGGATCGTTATTGATATCCTTTACCTGCACCTTCTTCAGGTTCACCGCATCATTGGTAGACGCAGTGAAATTCTTGTCATCCATGTCCAGCGCAAAGAAATAACGCTGCGTCTCCTTCAGTGCCATGGCATCGGTCGAAAGCTGCAGGATCTTTTTCGGATATTTCGGCGAGAACCGGAGCGACAACCCGCCATCGACAATGTATTTACCCAGACCATAGGCGATCTTGGCGATCCCGTCTTCCGGCTTCTCCGGTGCAATGGGATAGAAATTGATCGACCTGGCGATCCCGGAAATTGTCGGATAATACATGTCATCGTAGATCGAACCACACACCTCCTGCAGCACGATACCCATCTTCTCCTCGTCGATCACGTTGGCAGTGGCCTCGATGTATGCCTTGCTGCTGCGAAAATAGACCGATGCATAGACCGACTTGATCGCCATGGTGAGGATCTCCATGGTATGGGCCAGGTCGTTCCTGTTCACAGGGATCATATAGGTGGAATAGATCCCGGCAAAGGGCTGGTAATGGCTGTCCTCCAGTTTACTGGATGAACGGATCGCCACAGGCGCAGTCACATAGGAAAGCAAGGTATAGAGGTCCTGGTGCAATTCACCGGGGAACCGGGCATTCACAAAATGATCCAGGATCTCATCGTCGGAAAGGTCTGACAATCCAATGGAATAAAGTTCGTTCATCTCCATGAATTTGTCGAACACATCGGTACTGAGTACCACTGTACGCGGAACGGTAAAAGCCACGTTCTCGTACTTGCTGAAGAGCCTGTATTTCTGTATCACCGAATCGATAAATGCCAGTCCGCGTGCCTTCCCCCCGATGGATCCCTCCCCGATCCTTGAAAAGGTTTTGTACTCGTCGTAGGTCTGCCTGTCAAATTCAGCAATGATCCCCCTGCCCTTGCTGATCCTGAAACTGGAGATCGCCTCGTAGATGTAACTCCTTACCTCCTCAACATTTCCGAAATCCTCTTTCGAGAGATACTTGAACAGCTGTGCCACGGGGAAGATGGCACGCGCATTGAGCCATTTGGAAAAGTCATTTTTTCCGGCATGGTAGAGCAATACACGATCGGGGACCTCGGCGATCTTCTGCTGGAAGGTCTGCAGATCCTGTGCCCGGCAGATCACCTCCTCTTTTTCGGGATCGACAAAATTAAATTCACCGAAGCCGAAGTGGGCGATGATGTAGTTCCTGATCTCAATCGAAAGTGCCTTTGAGTACTTGTGGACGAAGCCGGCACCCAGCTCTTCGGCCAGTGACTTGTTCGATTTGTCGGATGATTGCAGGAGGACCGGCATGTGGGGATCGTTCAGGCGGATCTCCTCCACCATCTGCAATCCGAGCTTCTGCTTGGTGTCCCGCTTGTTGTTGCGTTTGAAGCTGACATCCGAAATGATCCCGAGCATGTTGTAGTGGTACTTTTGGTATAGCTCCATCGCCTCATCGTAGGTCTTGGCCAGCAACACCTTCGGCCGTCCCCGCATCCGCAGCATCTTCTGGTGTTCGTTGAGCGCCTCCTTCATGAATTCGCGTGACTGCTGCAGCACGATGCGGTACAGCTCCGGCAGGTAGCTGGAGGTATAGCGGATCGAGTCCTCCACCAGCATGATGGTCTGCACCCCCACCTGCTCAATGTCGTGATCGGCATTCATCTCATCCTCGATCAGCTTGATGATCGCCAGCAGCAGGTCGGCATTCCCCAACCAGCAGAATACGTAGTCGATGGCAGACAGATCCTCGTTCTCCAGGCGAAGGCTCACCTCCCTGTTGAAGTGGGTCAGCACCACGATGGGAATGTGTTCAAAGCTGTTCCGGATTCGCTTGGCCAGGTTGAACGGATCGATATCGGCGATGTTCAGCATCTCGATCACCAGGTCGATGTCCTGCGCCTCCAGGATCTCGAAGGCCTCCTTTGATGTGTTCGCCTGGATGAATGTAGGTGGGTAACGGAGATTCAGGGAGACATATTCATTGAAGATCTGCTCGTCGATACGGCCATCCTCCTCCAGCATGAAAAAATCGTAGTTACTGCTGATGATCAACACCTTGCGAATCCTGTTCTGCATGAGCAGGTTGAAGGCGGTGTGACTGAAGTCGATGGTCGGGGAACCGAGGGTTCTCTTCTTGATGTCCATGGGTTGTATTTTCTAACGGTAAAGTTAGGAAAAAGAATTAGTTCAGCCGTCAGCCGTCAGCCGTCAGTAATAAATCAAAATGAGGCCGAGAATCTCTAATCTCATCACATTAACAGAAAAAAGAAGATGCGTACTTATAAGAATCTTAAGGTATACAAAAAATCATTTGACCTGTCAATGCTGCTATTCGAGATTACCAAGACCTTCCCAAAAGAAGAAAGGTATTCTCTTGTCGATCAGATAAGGAGATCAGCGCGTTCCGTTACGGCATGCATTGCAGAAAGTCATCAAAAACGCAGGTATCCAAATCATTTTATCAGTAAATTAACTGATGCAGATATGGAATGTGCAGAGACCGGTGTCTGGTTGGATTATGCATTCGATTGCAAATATATTGATACGAATACATACAATGACTTAATTGAGCAGTGTGAAGAAATTGGAAAATTACTTGGGTATATGATAAACAATTATCAAAAATTTCTCTGAAAAACCTACCCCCTGAAGGCTGAAGGCTGACCGCTGAAGGCTGAAGGCTGAAGGCTGACCACTGAAGGCTGACCACTGAAGGCTGACCACTGAAGGCTGACCACCGAAGGCTGACCACTGAAGGCTGAAGGCTGACCGCTGTCAATCCGGCTTACACTTTTCAAACATCACAGCCGAAACCCGCTTCTTCCCATCCATCAACACGCAGAGCTCCTTATCAAACCTCACATGCCGCAGGTACGACGTCTCCCCGATGGTCTCCTGCTCCTGCAGCATCTCCCATTTGATAAACGATGTGGGGGAGTCATACTGAATGCTGAAATAGCCAACATTCATAGAGGTTACATTATGGAAAAAATGCGAACCAAGTGAGGCATCCAGCGGAAAATCCTCCATGCTGGTCTCGATGATGATCCCGGCACCGGAGATCTGGGACCACTTCACAGGGATGCCGATATAGGGATCTGCCGTCCCCCAGCGCCCCGGGCCGATCAGGATATACTTCCGGTGCTCCTGCACCAGCTTCTTGTTCAGCACCTCCAGCTCGGCCGAGATGTCGCGTGTCTTGATCTTGTCAAAGGCCTCCTGCTTCACATACACGATATCGGAAATATCTGTCAGCTCCCCGTTCCCCATGCTTTGCTCAGCGAAGATGAGCATTCGGTCACGGTCGATCTTCTCCAGGTCGATATTGAATCCCGTACCGGTCCCCAGCATCGGCTTGATCTGCAACAGGTGGAACGACGGCTTGCCGTTGGCCGCTTTGTCGAGGTCCACCGCATACTCGATCTCCACGGGCGACCCAAGCGCCTCCTTGCCCACATCCAGGATCAGCTGAATGGTCTTCGCAAGGGGGATGTAATCATATTTCAGGATATTGGCAAAATTGAGTATACGCGGACCGGCGACCGTGATCCCGGGTTCAATGCGGTCATTCTCCGGATCATAGACCGAAGCGAGGTGCTTCATCACCCCGTCCTTCTCGGCTTGCGAGATCGGCAGTTTCAGCAGGTTGGCCTCGCTGCCCTCCTCGACGAAATCCACCTCGGTGCTCTGCATGTCAAGTGCAAAGAAGTTGACCTGCGAATCCTGGTACAGCTTCTGGGGCGAGTTCACCTCCAGGGCCGGGTAGACCGGTGAAAAGCGGTAGGAGCGCTCGCCATTGACCACGTAATGACCCAGTCCGAGTGCAGCAAGTGCATACCCGTCCTCCGGCTCCATGTGGGCCACGGGGTAGTAATTGTGTGACTGCGCGGTGCCACTGATGTGCGGATAGAAATAGTCGCCATGTACGGTGCCCACCACCTCCTGGATCACCACCCCCATCTTCTCCTCCTCGATCTTGAAGTTGATCGCCTCGAAGTAACTCCTTGAATGGGGCGAGTAGATCGACGCGTAGACCAGCTTGACACATTGCTCCAACTGCCTGAACCTTACATTGAACGAGGGATCGGTGTTGGGCACCAGGTAGGTGTCGAAGATCCCGCTGAACGGCTGCATGGTGGAGTCTTCAAGCAGACTCGAGGAGCGGATCGCCAGGGGCCTGTTCACATGCTTGAGCAGCGCCCGCAGTTTCTTCTCCAGGTGATACGAGATATCGGCATCGCAAAACCGCTGTCGCAACTCATCATACGAAATCTCCTCGTGGATGATCCCCTGCAGCGAATTCCTTTCCATGAAGATGTCAAATTCATCGGTCCCCACGATGCAGGTGCGCGGCGCCCTGATGTTCAGCTCAGGGATGATCTCCGGAAAATTCAGGTTGTAGATCAGCGTGTTGATGAAGGCGCATCCCCGGCCTTTGCCGCCGAGCGGACCGGCACCCAGGCTGACGATGTTGGTCTCGTCCAGCAACGCCGACTCCTCGAAGTTGATGATCTTCCCGGTATTGGATTCGTTCCTGTATTTCTTGATGACATGCTTCAGGTATTTCCTGAATTCCAGCGGGGTCTTGAAATCGGTCACCTTCACCGGGTGGATCATCTTGGCAATCTTCAGTTCACCCCGTGCCATGAGCCAGAGCGAAAAATGGTTGCGCTTGCCGTGGTAGACGAGCGACTCCACCGGGATGGTCTCAATGTGCTGCTCAAACTCCTTTAAAGATTTCGCCTCTGCGATCTTCTTTCCGCTGGCATCTTTATAAACGAAGTTGCCGAATCCCAGGTGGTGCGAGATGAAAGACCGGATGTCCTGCAGCAGTGTCTCCGAATTTTTATTTATAAAGGTACTCTTCAGCTCAAAGGCCCGCCGGGAGTTGGTCACGTCCGAGGACTGGATCACGGTGGGAAGTCCGTTCACCATCTCCTTCACATGCTTGACCAGCGTGAACCCGGCATTCTCATCCACCTGTCCGTCTTTCATGAACTTCACATCGGAGATCAGGCAAAGCAGGTTGTCCATCTGTCTGCCCACCACCTCCAGCGCCTCCTCGTAGTTGCTGGCAAGCAGGATCTTCGGCCGGGCCCGGAGGCGCAGCACCTTGAACAGCTCGTCGGTACTCACATCATCGATGATCCGCTTGGTCTGCTCCATCACGATATTGTAAAGCAGCGGCAGGTACCGCGAATAGTAGATCTCCGAATCCTCCACCAGCAGGATCACCTTCACCATCCCGATCTGCGTGTCGTTCCCCACATTCACCCGGTCCTCCAGGTGCTTCACCATGGCAAAGAATACGCTCGAATCTCCGTTCCACACAAACAGCTTATCGATGTTGCTCAGCGACGGATTGGTCTCCTTGAAGCTCGACACCTCGCGGTCGTTGTTCAGCAAAACATAGATAGGGATGTATGGGTATTCGTTCTTCACCGTCGAGGCGATGATCATGGGCGTGACCTTGTCGTTGCCGATCATCAGGATCACCAGGTCGAAATGGTGCGACGAAAGCTGCTCCATCGCTTCATCGTAGTTCGACACTCCGGTGACGCGTGGCATGGAGGTGAGGTTCAGCTGGTGGTACTCCCCCAGGATATGTTCCGAAAAACGCCCCTCTTTTTCTATGCTGAATGCATCGTACAAGGTCGATACGAGCAGGATTTCCTTCACCTTGTAGGGCATCAGGTCATGGAAGATGTCCCGGTTTGCATTCTGTTTGTTCAGGAATTTCTGAAGCAGCATCCGGGAGTTGACCTCTCCGGGCTTTTTAAACTGCCTGAGCTCATTCCGTATCGTATCGGCTTCCGAGGTCTTATTGAGGAG
>CAKZNC010000156.1 GCA_937129385.1 uncultured Bacteroidota bacterium | reverse complement strand
GCTGCCCCCTGAAGGCTGAAGGCTGAAGGCTGCCCCCTGCCCCCCTGACCCCTGCCCCCTCCCCCGGGTTTTTTCTCCATGAAAAATGGGGGATTTCCCCCATCAGGTTAAGGATTTGTCCCTAACATCCCCACGTGTCTGTATTGTATTTTTGAAAAAATATAAGATGACAGGGGAGAAGCGCAATATCGACAAACCATCCAAAACGATCCTGCTGCTGGCGGACTGCTGGTCCGGTGCAAAGTCGGCCGGGCGTTTTGCTGCGCAAATGCTTTACGACCAACGGACCCGGATCATCCTCCTGAATACCTACCAGCGGCCAAGCTCAGGGATGAACATGTTGCGGTCGGTGGCACCTATCCTGGAGAAGACCGCCAGGAAAGATCTTGATGAACTGAAGGGTGAACTGGTGCGCGAATACGGGATTCCCGAAAAGAGCATTGAACAAAGATCTGTTGAAGGAGAGCTGGTCTCTGTCATTCAAACATATTTTTCCGGTATCGAAAACCTTTCAGTAGTGCTTGGGCAAAGTCTTAATAATCCATTTCGCAAGGGGTTTTGCAGGAAAGTGATCAATGCATTGCTCTCCACCAATTTCAGGCCGGTATTCATGGTCTCAAACATCATCACACTCATTGAATCTTCCCGTACCGTGCTGATCGCAGGAAAAGAGGAGAATATCTCCAGCCTCTATCGCAACTATCTCAGCGATATCTTCAGCGGAGCACACCACCCACTGGAGCTGGTAACAAGGGATGTGAAAAACGGATTTGAGCTGGACATTGAGACACTACAGCAGTTTTCAGCACAGATCGGCAACCGGGATCAGCATATGAATACTCCTGAACGCCTCCTGTATGAGCTGATCAACAAGACAGGGCCGGGCTAGCCGGCAGATATTCAGCATACCCGGCAAAAAAAGAGATTTTCATCACCATAAACTGAATGACGATGCAAACACATACAGATCTGAAAAAAATACTTGTCCCTGTTCCGCTGAACAGCGATATGACCGATGCCCTGACACAGGCGTTAAGGCTGCAGCAGGTATACGGCTCTGAGATCACTATGCTGACCATAGTTTCGAGATACTCGATCTTCCACCGGATGCTGAATCCTGAGAAATTGAACAAGCACCGTAAAAAGGCGAAGCGCAGGCTGAAAAAACTTGTAAAAAAGTATTTCAAAGGCGAGATCCCCGGCAATGTGAAGCTCAAAGTGGAGGATGGCGGATTGATCTCAACCATCCTGAAAACCGCGAAGGGGATCGATGCCGACCTGATCATCATCAAGAAAGCCAGGCGGCTCCCAGGCAGGTTTAAATTCCTGAAGACAGAGAATGCCGACAGGCTGATCGCAGAGTCCCTGTGCCCGGTTCTGACCGTCGCGCATCATCCAACACCCGGGGAGATCAGGACGATCATGATCCCGGTGGAAATATTGAAACCCAGCGAGAACAAGATAGCGTGGGCCATCTCGCTGGCAAAGCAATTCAATGCCGGTTTACATCTTGTTTCCGTCCTTGATGCGGATATCAAGGTGAGAAGCAGCCTCTCTTATAAGCAGAGTCGAAAGATCGAAAAGGTGATCAGGAGCCAGGGCATCGAGGTAAAAAAAGAGGTGATAAAGTCAAACGGTGACCACCCGGGGAAAGAGGTGCTTCAGCATGCAGCATCCGTTAATCCGGATATGCTGGTGATCATGACCCGTAAAGAGTCCCTGATCCGGGATCATTACCTGGGCAGTTTTGCACGGGAGATCATCCATCATTCCCAGGTCCCGGTGTTCAACGTGGTTCCGGCAACGGACCATATCCCCTTTGATGTGCTCAGACCTAAACATCAGCGGGCCAAAAATTCAAGTAAGCAAACAACATAAATACATGTCATGACAAAAATGGATCACAAAATAAAAGAGCTGACGGACAAGATCCACCAGGAGGGTTTTGAAAAGGCCAACCATGAAGCTGAGAAGATCATTGCCGAGGCAAGGAAAGAGGCAGAGGAATTGACCAGGGAGGCGGAAAAACGCGCCGAACGAATCATTGCCGATGCAAAAAAACAGGCAGAGGACCATGCACAACGGATTGATTCCGAAGTGCGGCTCTCTTCACGGCAGTCCCTGATGGCACTGAAAAAAGAGATCAGCGACCTGATACAGGCAAGCGTATTCAAAGAGCCCCTTGATCACGCTTTTGAAGACAAGGAGTTCATCCGGAAGATACTGGAGACCCTCGTGGAGAACTGGGATCCATCCGATGAGGATGCCGATCTGCGCGTTCTTATCCCGGAGGAGCGACTTGAGGAGATGGATGTCTACCTGAAGGAGAAGGCAGGACGGGTGATGAATAAAGGGGTGGTGCTCGGCCGTTACAGTGGCACCGGCAAGGGTTTTGAAATTCAGCCCAGCAATGGTCATTACAAGATCAACGTCACGGATGAAGCTTTCGAGCTCTTCCTGAATAACCATTTCAAGCCGCGTACCCTTGAATTCCTTTATGGAGGATCAGAGCAATGATGAAACGCCAGTACCATTACCTTGTTTCCGGGCTCCCAAAGATCAGTATCGATGAACGGCTGCCCGTCAGCGTGGCAGAATTCAGGAACCATCTGCAGGTTCACCTGCACCCGGAAGACCTGTGGCAGGCCAGGTGCGTTTTGCTGCAAAGGGACCACGGGAACATACTGCATTTTCTGCGTACAGGCGTGATACCCGAAAACAGCGTTTCCAATTTTACGCCGGAGGAGCTGATGAACCCGGAGGACATGGTGGCAGGGACCGCGCCGGAAGATCAATTCATGCCGGAATATATCGCGCGTTTCCTGGCGGAAAATTCCGATAACAGGAAAACCAGTGGTAAAGGCAATGGACCAGGTGAAGAGAAGATCCCGGATCTGCCGGCTTTGCAAAAGGAACTTGACGAAGGTTTTTTCGGCCTTATCATGGAACATGGAAATGAATTTCTCCGGAAATTCTTCGCATTTCAGTATGACATGTACAACCTCCTCACCTACATCAAATCCGGTGCGCACAAGCTGGACCAGGACGCCTTCATTACAGGGGACACCCCCCATGCACATCACCTGCGTGCATTTGCTGGCAGGAACCTGGCAAAAGATCCCGATATGGAATACTTCGATGAGATCACCTCCATCAGCAGTCAGCCGTCGTTTGCTGAAGAGGAGCGCCAGGCAGACCTTTTGCGATGGCGGGTGATCGATGAGATGAACCGGTTTGAATATTTCACCATCGACAGGGTGCTTGGCTACTTGCTCCAGATGCAGATCGCAGAGAGGTGGGAGCAGCTTGACCGGGAAAGCGGGGAGATGGTATTGCGGGAGTTGGTCGATGTTTCCTACCGTAATCTTACGGAGAAACGACTCGCACACCAGGAGGATACTGAATAATAACCTATTGAAAAACAATAACATTGACACACAATAAAAGACAACAGGAGATGACACGCGGTACAGTATCGGGGATCATTGCCAACCTGGTGATCGTGGATGTCCGGGATCCGGTGATCCAGAACGAGATATGCATGATCCATCACCCCGAGTCCAGCCTTATGGCTGAGGTGATCAAGGTGGGAGATAACAAGGCCTATGTGCAGGTGTTCGAGAGCACACGCGGACTGAAAACGGGAACAGCCGTGGATTTTACAGGTAGTATGCTGGAGGTGACCCTCGGTCCCGGGATCCTCAGCCGGAACTACGACGGATTGCAGAACGACCTGGATGCGATGGATGGAGTGTTCCTGCGTCGTGGCGACTACACCCGTCCGCTTGACCCGGAGAAGAAATGGGATTTCGTGCCCCTCAAACAAAAAGGAGAGAAGGTCATCGCGGGCGACTGGCTCGGTGAAGTGAAAGAGAATCTCATTGCCCACAAGATCATGGTTCCGTTTACCCTGGAGGGAAGCTGGGAAATAGAGCAGATCTCCGGTGAGGGCAGCTATACGGTCAACGATACCATGGCGACGATTGTCAGCGAAGCCGGTGAGAAGAGGGAGGTGACCATGGTGCAGAAATGGCCCGTGAAGCGCCCGCTGAAATCATTCCGCCACAAGCCACGTCCGTCCAAAATACTGGAGACAGGCATCCGGGCCATCGATACGATGAACCCCATCACCGAAGGGGGTACCGGTTTTATCCCGGGTCCGTTCGGATGCGGTAAAACGGTGCTTCAGCATGCCATCTCACGCCAGGCGGAGGCCGACATCGTGATCGTCGCGGCCTGCGGTGAGCGAGCCAACGAGGTGGTGGAGATCTTCAAGGAATTTCCTGAACTGGAGGATGTGCGGACAGGTGCAAAGCTGATCGAACGAACCACCATCATCGCCAATACCTCCAATATGCCCGTGGCTGCCCGGGAGGCTTCGGTATACACTGCCATGACGCTTGCTGAATATTACCGGAACATGGGACTGAAGGTGTTGCTGCTGGCCGACTCCACCTCCAGGTGGGCACAGGCACTGCGCGAGATGTCCAACAGGATGGAGGAACTTCCCGGGCCGGATGCATTCCCTATGGACCTTCCGGCGATCATCTCGAATTTTTATGCCCGGGCCGGGTACGTGGAACTGCCCAACGGGGCACATGGTTCCATCACCTTTATCGGTACGGTATCACCCGCCGGTGGAAACCTGAAGGAGCCGGTCACGGAATCGACAAAAAAGGCGGCCAGGTGTTTTTATGCACTGTCACAGGATCGTGCCGACAGTAAGCGGTACCCGGCCATTGATCCACTCGACAGCTATTCCAAATACATGGAATATGAAGAGCTTAGGGAGTCCCTGAAGGAGGTGGTGTCGGAGAACTGGACCGACATGGTGGAGCAGGCGCGCGATATCGTTTTGAAAGGAAAAGAGGTGATGGAACAGATCAATATCCTGGGAGACGACGGGGTTCCGATCGAGCACCACGTCCTCTTCTGGAAATCGGAAGTGATCGACTTCATCATTCTTCAGCAGGATGCCTTCGATGAGATCGACAGGATGACCCCGCTGAAGCGGCAGGAATATATGCTCCGGATGGTGCTCGGGATCATGGAGACAGAATTCCGGTTTACCAGGTTTGAAGAGGTGGCTGCATTCTTCCGTGAAATGATCAACCTGATGAAACAGATGAACTATTCAGCATTCGAGTCAGACCAGTTCCGGGAATATGAAAAACAACTTGACACCATCATCAATCAAAGAACTGTAACAGCATGAACAAGATCGCATTCAAAAAGATATACACGAAGATCAACCAGATCACCAAAGCCACCTGTACGCTGAAAGCTGACAATGTAGGTTATGAAGAGCTGGCCATTGTTGGCGGAAGGCTGGCGCAGGTGGTTAAGATAGTAGGCGACGAGATCACACTACAGGTGTTCTCCGGTACCGAAGGCATTTCCACCAATGCAGAGGTAATGTTCCTGGGGCGGCCCCCGTCACTCAGGATCGGTCCCGACCTTGAGGGGCGGTTCCTGAATGCCTATGGTGACCCGATCGATGACGGGCCTGAGCTCTCCGGTGAGGAGATCGAGATCGGCGGACCTTCGGTCAACCCGGTGCGCCGGGAGCAGCCTTCACAGCTGATCTCAACAGGTATTGCAGGGATCGACCTGAACAATACCCTGGTCACCGGTCAGAAGATCCCGTTCTTCGCCGACCCGGATCAGCCGTTCAACCAGATCATGGCACTGCTGGCGCTGCGCGCCGATGCCGATAAGATCATCCTGGGCGGAATGGGGCTGTCGAACGACGACTATCTCTTCTATAAAAATACTTTTCAGAATGCAGGATCCCTCGACAGGATCATTGCTTTTGTGAATACCACGGAAGATCCTCCGGTGGAGCGACTCATGGTGCCGGACATGTCCCTGGCAGCTGCGGAGCATTATGCATCAACACACAAGGAGAAGGTGCTGGTATTGCTCACCGACATGACCCTTTACGCGGATGCACTTTCCATTGTCTCCAACCGTATGGACCAGATCCCATCCAAGGACAGTATGCCCGGATCGCTGTACAGCGACCTTGCCAAGATCTATGAGAAGGCGGTCCAGTTCCCGGATGGCGGATCCATTACGATCATTGCCGTGACCACACTTTCAGGCGGGGACATTACCCATGCCATTCCCGACAATACGGGATATATCACCGAAGGTCAGCTGTTCCTGCGGCGTGATACCGAGGTGGGCAAGGTGCTGATCGACCCGTTCCGTTCACTCTCCAGGATGAAGCAGCTGGTGATCGGTGACCAGACCCGCGAGGACCACCCGCAGATCATGAACACCTCCATCAGGCTCTATGCCGATGCGGTGAATGCGCGGACCAAGCAGGAGAATGGGTTTGACCTGACCGAATACGATGAACGCACCCTGCGGTTTTCAAAAGAGTACAAAGAAAAGCTGCTTGCCGTCGATGTCAACCTCACCGTAGATGAGATGCTGGATGAAGGATGGAAACTGCTTTCGGAACATTTCTCGAAAAGCGAGGTGGGGATCCGCGAGGAGCTGACAGAAAAATACTGGCCGGCAGAGAAGTGATTGGGAACAAGACAACAAGAAACGGTGTAGATGAACCTGAAATTTCAATATAATAAAACCTACCTCCAGCTGCTCGATAAGCAGCTGAAGATCCGTCGGCGCGCCCTTCCAACATTGAAAAACAAGGAGGCAGCACTGCGGATGGAGGTCAAAAAAGCCAAAAACCTGGAGGAATCGCTTGCTGTCCGCCTGGAAGAGGCCATCCGTGAGCAGGAGGAGGACCTGGTGATGTGGAATGAATTCGACAGGTCGCTGGTACGCATCAGTGATGTCAGGGTTCACTATAAGAAGATCGCGGGGGTAAAGATCCCCGAATTTGACGAACTGGTCTTTGATATTCGTCCCTTTAATGTCTTCTCCAATCCGAAATGGTGGCTGAGCGGGATCGAATCCCTGAAAAAGCTCCTTGCACTGGTCATTGAGAAGGACCTGGCGCAGGAGAAACTGGAGCTCCTCGAATATGCCAGGAAAAAGACCACCCAGAAGGTCAATCTCTATGAGAAGGTGCAGATCCCGGCCTATGAAGATGCCATTCTGAAGATCAAGCGCTACCTGGAGGATGAGGACAACCTGGCCAAGGCGGCACAGAAAATAGTAAAGAACAGGCAACAAAAAGCAATGGAGGCACACTTATGATTCTGCCAATGCTCAAATATTCATTCATCGTATTCCACAAGGATTACGACAGGTTTCTCGATCAGCTGGGAGCGCTGGGAGTCGTGGATGTGATCGAACGTAAAGGAACCAACAGGGAGGAAGAACTCAGTGAGGACCGCCGCGAGATGGGGAGGATCGATGCTGCACTGGAACAGCTGCAGCGAGGGAAGCAGCCTTCAGCTGACAAGAAGAGGCACGACCCGCTGGATCATGACAGGATCATCCATATACTGGAGAGGAGTGAAGCAATCCGGGAGGAGAAAAAAAGCCTGGAATCACGCCTCGAGGAGACAGCGAATGAGATGGGACGCATGGAGCCCTGGGGTGATTTCAGTATCAGCGACCTGGAAAAACTCAGGCCTGCCGGATACGAAGTGCGACTTTTTAAATGTGTTGCCAGTCAGTTCGAAAAGGACTGGGAGGAAGCATACCACCTTTTTCATATCAACGAACAGGATGGCAAACGGTTTTTTGTCATCATAGGAAAGTCCGGCGAGGAGATCGTTATCAATGCCGACCCGGTGGACCCGGGAGAGGTACCTCTTTCGGAACTGTTTGCCGAACATCAGCGGCTGGAGAAAGCAATGTCAGAACTTCATTCGCAGGAAAAGGAAATTGCCGGTGAGGCGGTCCCATTGCTTGCAGGATACCGCGCCTACCTGGACGACAGGATGTCATTCCGGGAGGTCTACCTTGATACTGTCAGCCTGTCGGATGACCGGTTGATGGTCCTTGAAGGCTGGGTGCCGGAATCTTCAAGCGGCCAGCTCGACCGGTTTCTTGAAGATGAAGAGGTGGTCAGCCTGGTGAGTCCGCCTGAAGAAGGCGAAACTCCGCCGGTTGAATTAAAGAATTCAAAGTTTTCCCGGTTGTTTGAACCGATCAGCAAGTTGTTCGATCTGCCCAACTACGGGGAGCTGGATCTCACACCCTATTTTGCCCCGTTTTTCATGATCTTTTTCGGTTTTGCACTTGGAGACGCGGGGTACGGGGTTTTCTTCATCCTGTTTGGTGCCATCCTGAAACTGCGTGCCAAAAAGGAGATCAAACCCTTTCTTTCACTGGTCCAGGTATTCGGGATCGCCACCATCGTTTTCGGATTGTTGTCCGGAACATTCTTCGGGGTGAACCTGATCGACAGTGGCTATACCATTTCAGAATACAGTATTACGCAATATGAGAACAACAATGTCCCGGCACAGGTAACCGGTAAACTTGCCGGTTTCGAAGACCAGTATTTCGAAAGCAGGGAAGCGTTCCTTGAAAACGCCAGTAAGGCAGTCGGTCCGGCTGCCCTTGAGCAATATGAAACGACCCTGCTCAGGTATGCCGATGCAGGCATCCCTGTCATCAGCTCTTTCCGGCATCTCATGCAGGACCCCCTGCAGATGTTTTACCTGGCGATCCTGATCGGAGGTGTACAGATCCTCTTCGCCATTTTCGTGAAGATATTGAACATCACACGCAGAAGGGGCTTTAAATATGCACTCTCGACGGTGGGATGGCTGATCCTGATCATAGCAGTGATCGTCAAAGCAACAGGCTGGCTGGAAGGAACTGTATTCACCTATACGTTTTACGGGCTTGTCGGTATCTCCGGGGTGCTCATCCTGCTGCTCAATAAGCCGGGGGCAGGTATTTTTCAGCGGATAGGCATCGGAATCTGGGATTCCTATGGCATGGTGACCGGTTTCTTCGGGGACCTGCTCTCCTACATCCGGCTCTTTGCACTGGGGATCTCCTCTGCTATCCTGGGATTCGTTTTCAACGACATCTCCATGGAGTTGCTGAACATCCCCTATATCGGCTGGCTGCTCTTCCTGGTACTGCTGATATTCGGACATACCATCAACCTGTTCATGGCTACCCTGGGCGGGTTCATTCACCCCATGCGCCTCACTTTCGTGGAATTTTACAAGAACGCGGGATTTGAAGGAGGCGGAAAAAAGTATCAACCATTTACAATCAATCATTCACAAAATAAATAGAGTATATTATGGAAACTATGATCGCATCTCAATCATCAACGCTGGCACTGATCCTCGCATACACAGGACTGGGCCTCATGCTTGCCCTGGCCGGAATCGGAAGTGCCATTGGCGTATCCATGGGTGGCAATGCTGCCATCGGGGCCATGAAGAAAAATCCTGATGCATTCGGGAACTACATGTTGCTCAGTGCGTTGCCGGGCACCCAGGGGTTATATGGTTTTGCAGGCTTCTTTATCATCAATTCACAGGGGGTGATTAACGCCACCATGACCACACTGCAAGGTGCCGCGATTCTGTCAGCCGGGATCGCACTGGGGTTTGTCGGGCTACTGTCTGCCATGAAGCAGGGGGGTGTCACCAGCAGCGGTATCGCAGCTATAGGTGCCGGACACAAGGTATTCGGTAACACCATGGTACTGGCCGTATTCCCTGAATTGTATGCCATTATTGCGTTTGCAGCAACATTCCTGATCAGTACCACTCTGTAGCACCTGCCTGGATGCTCCCCTGGTTTTGAATAACAGGGAGGATCGGTGCCGGCATCAACACTCTTTTGTATCTTTGGGTAAATTATCGGGGATAAAAGGGGAAATTGGGACTGAAAACCAACATATTGTTAAAGCGCATCATGATACTGAGCCTCGTGGGGCTCAGTATTCTCTTTGCGGTGGGCATCACCATCATCTTCAGGAGCAGCATCAAAAGGGATGCAGAACATATTCGCTTTGTCACCCTGAGTGGCAATGTTGAGAAGGAGATGCTGAAGGCCAGGATCCTGATCGACGATATCATCCTGAACAATGATGATGAACTGATCCAGGATTTTGAGCGCTCCATCGATTCGGTGAAAAACGGACTTGAGGAGCTGAACGTCATCTTCAGGGAAGAATCGAACAAGAACAGGAATCTTGACATTGAAGCTTTCAGGGATTTTTACATCAGTATGAACCAGAACCTCAGCCTGATCGAATCCCAGCTGGTCAGTTCACCTGAGGTGAGTTTGTCAGACACAACGCTTTTCGATGCACTGAACGGTTTCATCATTGACTACCGTGACCTGCAGAGTTTTCTGCCGAAATACCTGATCCAGGATAAGATCCAATACACGCGTGAGATCATCGTGGTGATGGTGATCAGCTTCATGATCATCCTGCTTGCAGGATTCCTGATCGTGAAACTTATCGATCAGCTGATCCGCGCCGACCGTAACCTGGTGGTGAAGACGCTTGAGGTGGAAAACCAGGAGCGGGAGCGTATTGCCGCCGACCTGCACGACGGGCTGGGGTCGATGTTATCCGGCCTGATCATCCATCTCCGGGTGCTTGAGAAACAGAACAAGGAGAACCCGGAAATGATCAAACAGCTGAATCACCTCAACTACATGGCCAATGAATCGCTGACCGGAATTGAAGAGGTGATCCATAACCTGAACCCCTCAGCATTGTCGAGATACGGGTTGATCAAGAGCCTGGAGAAGTTAACTGAAAAAGTGAATGTGCCCGGGAAAACCAGTTTCACGGTGGAGGCTGAAAATTTCAATTATAAGCTTCCCTCCAGTACAGAATCACTTTTGTACCGGATATGTTCCGAGCTGATCAACAACGCATTAAAGCACTCATCTGCTGAGCACGCGACATTCAGGATACACAACCAGAAAAAGAATATTTACCTGGAGTATTTCGATGACGGGGTCGGGTTTGACCTGGAGAAGGCTACCCGTGAGGCTGAAAAAAGCGGCCTGGCTAATCTTGTCCGGAGGGTCGAATCCCTCGAAGGGAATTACAGGATACAGAGTGAGCCGGGAGAGGGAGTTCGGATAAAGATCATGTTCAAGGCAAGCTGAACAAGGGCCGGAGATCCCGGTTATACCAATCATAAATAACACTGAGATGAAAGATCAACTCACATTGCTGATCATAGATGACCACAAGATCTTCCGTGACGGACTGAAGCTTTTGCTGTCGCAGTTCCCGTTCGTCGGGAAAATGCATGAAGCGTCCAACGGGCAAGAGTTCCTGGATATGGTCGAGGATGTCAGGCCCGACCTGGTGATGATGGATATCAACATGCCGGTGATGGGCGGTATCGAGGCAACACAGACCGCGCTGGAGAGGTATCCTGATCTCAAGATCATTGTGTTGACGACCTTTCACGATGAAGATTTCGTGGAGCAGATGATGGTCGCCGGGGTGGAGGGCTATATGCTGAAACGGAGTACGCCGGAGGAATTTGAGACCGCGATCAAACGCGTGTCTGCCGGGGGGAATTACTTCTCCGATGAGATCGTTCGTACCGTCGCCAGCAAGCTGAACAAGATCCGCGAGGAGAGCCTTGCACGGACTTCCAAGCCGGAATTTACCGAGCGGGAGACGGAGATCCTCAAACTGCTGTGTGAAGGGCTCAATAATGACCAGATCAGTGATATCATCCATATCAGTCCGAAGACCATCGAGAAGCACAAGAGCAACCTCTTCCAGAAGACCGATACAAACAACACCATCAACCTGATCCTCTATGCCATCAGGAACGACCTGGTACAGTTGGAGAAATAGTGGTTTCTGCTGCGCTCCCTTTATTCTTGTTACTTTACCGCCCGAATGTTCTTGTTGGGTTTTGGGCCCATCTCCAGGAGCAGTGTGCCTCCATTTACAGCCGACTTGTGATCGACCCAGACGCCGTCGGTCTGCTCGCCATTGAATGATACAGATTGAATGTAAAAATTCTCCGGAGAGTTATTCCTGGTTTGGATCACCAGCGAATCGCCTGGGTAATAATCTTTGTTGAGTCGGATGGTAACCCTGTCGAATATGGGGCTGCCCAGTTCGTAAACCGGCTCTGTGGAAGTACCGCCTTTCATGGAGAAAAGCCCCATTTTCATCAGGACGGCAAGCGACCCCATCAGGCCCTGGTCCTCATCTCCCGAGTACCCGTACTGCGGTGATATTCCACTGTAAACGCTGTCGGTGACCAGCCTGCTCCACTTTTGCGTTAGCCAGGGCGCCCCGGCATAATTGAAGACAAAGGCGGTTTGCATGGAAGGCTGATTGCCGTAGTTGATATAGGTCCTGCGGTTATCTTCCTGCGTTTCATCTGCATGCCGCTTTGAGGCTACAAAACCGCGGGGATGTGCGTATTCAAAAGAGCGATTCAGCTTGCTGACCAGGCTGTCCGGTCCTCCCATCAGTGCTGCCAGCCCCTTGAGGTCGTGGGGAACAAACCAGGTGCTTTGCGCGGCATTGCTTTCCACCCAGCCATCCCGGTAGGCCAGGACATCGAATGGCTCACGCCAGTTTCCGTTAATGTCTTTGATCCACATCCAACCCTGCTCCTCGTACCAGGTGTTGCGGTAGTTCTTTGAGCGGCTTAGGAAGTATTCGTAATCCCCGGTTTTCTCAAGGGCTTTGGCCATCTGCGCCAGGGTCCAGTCCTGATATGCGTATTCCAGGGTCTGCCCGGAGCCGTCCTCATGAAATCCGTTTCCTTTTTCAGGCAGCGGGTAGGGGATGTAGCCCCGGTCTATGTAATATTCCAATCCGCCTCCTGTGCAGGTGTTGTGCTCATACCCGGCCTTGCTCATGAGTCCGCCGGGCAGATGATTCTTTTTCATGCCTGCATATGCTTTTTCCGCATCGAAACCGCGGATCCCCTTCATCCAGGCGCTCACGATGAACGGGGTGGAGGAGGCGCCGGTCATCACGAATGTGTAGTTCCCGCCTGAAGGTCCGCGCGGGATCAGCCCGCCGTCCTCATACATCAGCAGCATCGAATTGACAAACTCCTCGCTGATCTCCGGGTAGACGAGGTGCCAGAGGGTGTTCAGGGTCCACTGGGCACCCCAGAAGGAATCAGAATTGTAATGGTGAAAGCGTGGGCGTCCCTCCTCATCGAGCGGGATCTGTCCTGTGCGACGTGTTTCACCGGTCATGTCACAATATTTCCCGTTGACATCACTGACCACCCGGCGCCCCTGCAGGGCATGCCAGAGGTCGGTATAAAACCTTCTCTGTTGCTGCTCTGTCCCGCCTTTGATACGGATGCGACCCAGCATCTCCTCCCATTCGGCAGCTGATGCTGCAACGGTCCTGTCGAAATCCCAGTGCGGCAGTTCGGTCTCCAGGTTCAGCCGGGCCTGTTTGATGCTCACATACGAGATCGCCACTTTCATCAGCCGGGTTTCGTTCGGTTGCGTATTGAATTCCATCCAGCAGCCTATCTTCGGACCTTCAAGTTGCTCAATGGCGCCGGTAGTTTTGCCGTCCCGCCAGCCGTTGAGCTGCTCGAAGGGCTTGTCCACCCGCGCTACGAAGTGTACCCATACAGGTTTGGGTCGGCGCCGGGTGGGTGCCATGACCGCATATCCCTCGATCTCCCTGTCGCTTACCCTCCTGATCAGCGCGCTGTCGGTATCACAAGGTCCAAGGAATGTGGAGAAGTCAAACAGGATATTGCCCTGGCCGTGACCGGGAAACAGGTACCGGTGGAATCCCACCCGCTTCGTTGAGGTCAGCTCCACGTTGATCCCGCTCTCTTCCAGCAGCACCTGGTGGTAACCGGGTCTGACCGATTCGTTTTCGTGTGAATAGGGCGAACCATATACATCTGCACCAAGGTGGCCCCTGCAAGGACCCAGCGTTGGGAAGACCGGGATGCCGGAGAGCTGCCAGGCGTGGATGTGACTGAAGGCCCGGATCGAATCCTCGTTGTACCTGTAACCTGAATTCCATGCACCATCGATGATCATGTCGGGACTCAGATTCACCATCCCGAACGGGCGCGTGGCCGAATTAAAAAAGAACCACCGCGAATTCGCAGCATCCACCAGCGGCTCGACAAGGTCCACCACTGTAACTTCAGGACCCGGCTCTGCCTTTTCCCGGTCCACACATGAGGAGAAACAGAGAAGCAGGATGAGGGCGATTCCCATTACTTGGACAAGAGGTTGAGTGGGAGATTGGTGTTGCATGGCAGCGATGTTTTCAGGACTGTGTTTTTTCATTTCCGGGTTTCCTTATGATTGTAAAGATGTTCATTTTTTGCAAATGCTTCAAAGGATCCCGGCTGGTATCAGAAACAATTTTATCCGGACTGGCCGGGCCTTCACTTTTCCCAGCCTTTGAAAGTAAACACACAAACAGTACTTTTCCGCGATCGGTAAAAGCGGAGTTTGAATGCAACAAGTGTTAAGTTTTCTGCCAGAAACAAATATTTAAGTTACTTTAGTTGAATAGGTTTGAGAGATAACATAAATTCAGCTGGCCGGACGGATAAATAATAAATGCTTACAATATGAAAAAACTGCTGTTTTTCTGGAATGAATTAAAAGCAACGTTCTGGCTTGTTCCTGTCCTGATCATTGTTCTTTCTATTCTGCTGGCCATTGGATTTGTGTATTTAGACCAGCTCATCGCATTCTCACCTGAAGGTCCCGGACGCTTTTTCTTTGTGGATAATGTAGACTCGGCGCGAAATATATTATCGATCATTTCAGGAGCCATGATTGGTGTGGCAGGGACCGTCTTTTCAGTTACGCTTGTGGCGCTCACCCTGGCTTCTTCGCAATTAGGACCACGACTGATCAAAAACTTTATGTACGTCAGACTGAACCAGGTTGTTTTGGGCGCATATGTTTCTACTTTTTTGTATTGCCTGATCGTTTTAAATTCCTTACAGGAAAATGACGATTTCGTCTTTATTCCCTCCCTGGCTATTCTTCTTGCAATTATTGCAGCAATTGCAAATATTGTTTTACTGATCATTTTTATCCACCAAATAAGTATCAGCATCCAGGCAGATAAAGTCATTTCTGATATTTCATCTTTTATTTCAAAAAAGATCAAGGTGTTGTTTCCGGAAAAGATGGATGACGAGGAAGAACCGGGAAATAACCTGCCTGTTGAAAATATAAAATCAGAATATGACACCATAGTTGAGGTGAAAAGCCCCAGGCACGGCTATATGCAATACGTAGATAATGACTCATTGATTGATCTGATGACCCGTTATGATGCCCTTTTTGAGATGAGTTACAGACCAGGGGATTATATTGTTAATGATATCGTGATTGGAAAATTATACACGAACAACAATGTGGAAGAAGATCAAATAGAAAAGATTCTTTTTCAATTTGTGATTGGAAATACAAAAACTGCTCAGCAGGACCTTGAGTTTTCCATTCACCAAATGGTGGAAATTGCAGGACGGGCACTTTCTCCGGGAATGAACGACCCTTTTACGGCAATTGCCTGTATCGACAATTTAACAGCAACCATGTGTTATCTTGCACAAGTACGGTTTCCTTCAAAATATTTGGTGGATGATCAAAAGGAATTGCGGCTGATTGCAGATACATTGGATTTTGAAGGTGTCCTGGACGCAGCGTTCAATCAGATCCGACAGTTTTCAGCAGGAAATGCCGCTGTGATCATCAGGTTAATGGAGGTTTTGGTGATTATTCACGAGGTCGCTAAAAAAGATAGTTACAAAAAAGCGGTCATTAAACATGCGAAGATGACATTAAACATTGGCAAAGCATCTATCAAAGAAAAAAATGACCTGGAAGACTTAATAGAAAGATCAAACAAAATTGATTTGGAGTGAAGAATCGCCGGCAGGAACATGGGATCGTGTAAACCGACCATATGACCAAAAATTGAAACAGGCGTAAACTGCACTCATCGTGAGAACTTCTGACTTGATTTAATACTATTGGATATGAAGCGACGTACATTTTTTCAGTCTGCAGCCATAGGCGGAATGGCTGCTGCCATGGCTCCGGTTGTATCCTGCAGCAATGGAACATACAACGATCAGGAAGCCGGTGAGCGGTACAGGATCCTTGGTGAGATCCTGCAGGAGCCGGTATTCAAAAAAACGCTGTTTGCCGACCCGGTCATCATCAGGTCGGTGGAACTGCTACGGTTTGAAAACAGTTACATCTGCCGCGTTCGTTCAGAGAATGGAGCGGAAGGGATCTCAGTTGCCCACAACGACATGCGGTTCCTCGTTCCCATCTTCCTGCATAAGGTGCAGCCTTTTTTCATCGGGCAGGATGCCCGGGAGCTGGATCTCATCGTTGAAAAGATTCACGATTTCCATTTTAATTTCAGGTATGGGGGCATTCCGCTGGGTATTCCGCTGGCAACGATCGAATTTGCCATACTGGATATGATGGGGAAGATCGCCGGGTTGCCGATGGGGCAGCTTGTGGGGGATCTGCACAATGAGAAGGTCGGGATCTATGTGGCAACAGAATTCCGGGACCGGCCGCTGGAGGAGCATTTTGAAAGGATTAAGGAGACTGTTGCAAACTATGATGCAAAGGCGATCAAGATCAAGGTGGGGTACCTGTTTGCAGGAAGCCGGGATATTCATGATCCCGGACTGCCGGGTAAATCGGAAAAGCTGGTTTCGATGGTCAGGGAACACTATGGCAGTGACTGGAGTCTGTATGCCGACTCGAACGGGTACTACGATGCTGAGGGGGCGATCAGGATTGGCAGACTCCTGGAGGAGAACAACTATGCCTATTTTGAAGAGCCTGTAAGGTTCGATCAATTCCTGGAGATCAAAAAAGTGGCCGATGCCCTGGAGCTTCCGGTGGCAAACGGTGAGCAAGACCACAGCTACTCCAATTTCAGGTGGCTGCTGGCCAATGAGGGGCTGGAAATTGTGCAGCCCGATACCTACTATTTCGGGGGCTTTATCCGCTCTATGCGTGTGGCCCGGATGGCCGATGCATTAGGGAAGACCTGCATTCCCCACATGTCAGGAGGCGCCCTCGGCTATATCTACAACAGCCACTTTGTATCCGTACTTCCCAACGCAGGGGCACACCATGAGTTCAAAGGATACAGGACCCATGTCCCGTTTGAATGTCCCACCTCCCCGCTGAAGGTGAAAGACGGGAAGATCAAGGTGCCGACAGGCCCCGGGTTGGGCATAGTGATCGACCCGGAATTTATCGCAAAACATGAGCGGGTAAGACCTTGAGGTCACAGTAACCAATATCGATGCTCACTTCTATTTAGGGCGCTGGTCTGTTTCATTGCATTTCTTCATACAGTGAAAAACATGCCGGGCCAATCCATTTATCGTACCTTCGCCAGCCTGAGCCGATCGATGACGTGAAGTATCTTTCCCCTGAAACGATTCTACAACTTTCAGATCTCGGTGCTTGGTCCTCTGGTTGAAGAATGCGGAAAGTTCATGGAAATTATAGAAATGATGTACTCCCCAAGGGGGTGAGACATTAAGATCCTGCAATAATTACAACCTGTGGTCCTTTTAATTAAAATGACTATTGCCCGTGCGGGAAGCCATGGATTGGATTGTCTGCCCATTCTCCTGGTACTGATTGCTGCTTTATCAATACCGGGGTTAATCACCTCGGGAGGGGCCATGAGTCTTGACAGGCAACATGATATTATGTTGCAGATACACAAGGTGTCAACTGTGTTATTCCTGGGAAGCGTAGCAGGGATTTTTATAATAATCTTAAATTAAGCCCTGATCGTATTCGAATCCCGGGCAAGACAACGAATTGATTTTTCTAAGCTTTTTTTTTGAACATTGAATTATAGCGATTATATTTGTTCGTCAATTTACGAACAGATTATGAAAATGGAAACGATACCCACCGAGGATCAGAAAGCCATCGCCAGGTTTGCCAAGGCCATGGGGCATCCTGTCAGGATGTACGTACTCGAGTTGCTTTCCAGGCAGAGCTGCTGCTACAGCGGGGATCTCTCCGAGGTACTGCCTGTGGCAAAGTCAACCCTGTCCCAGCACCTGAAGGAGTTGAAGGATGCAGGATTGATCCAGGGTGAGATCGAAGCCCCCAAAATCAAATACTGCCTGAACCAGGAGAACTGGAAACTGGCGCAGGAATTGTTTGCCAGGTTTTTGAAATAAAAATTTTTGTATAACAAGTTCGTAGTTTTGCGAATAACGAAAAATAAGGAGCAATGAAAATTAAAGTATTAGGTACAGGATGCGCCAGGTGCAAATCGCTCGAAAAGGTCACACGGAAAGCTGTGGAAGAGATGAACCTGGATGCCAGCGTGGAAAAGGTGGAAGATATCCAGGAGATCATGGAATATGCAGTAATGCGTACCCCTGCATTGGTGATCGATGAGCAGGTGGTTCTTTCCGGACAGGTACCCAAAATGGATCAGATCAAAGATTTATTAACCAAAAATATATAATCCCATGAAAATTTTAAAAACCCTCCCCGCGTTGCTGTTGGCAGCAACGCTGTTTTCCTGTAATACGCAATCTCCACAGCAGGAGAACAATACAACTGTTGCTGAAAATGGCGATCTGCAGGTCTATTATTTTCATTTTTCCAAACGATGTGCGACATGTAATGCCATTGAAGCCGAGACAAAAGTTGCGTTGGAGACATTTTATGCCGACCAGGTGAAGGAGGGCGATGTTGCCTTTATTTCCGTGAACCTGGATGAGGAAGACGGAAAGAAAATGGGAGAACAGCTGGATGTGTCCGGACAGACTTTATTGTTGGTAAAGGGCGATCAAAGGGTGAATCTGACCAATGAAGGGTTTATGAATGCACGGACCAATGCCGGGAAATTCCACGAAATTCTGAAAAGCAATATCGACCCAATGCTGTAGCAAATGGAGGAATTTC
>CAKZNC010000155.1 GCA_937129385.1 uncultured Bacteroidota bacterium | reverse complement strand
TGATCGGTTCGATGATCCTGCAAGAATGATGTCGGATTTCAAAGACCAGGGGATCCGGACCTGCCTGTGGCAATTGCCCTATTTTGTTCCGAAAAACAGGCTTTTTAACGAGATCATCGAAAAGGACCTCTATGTAAAGAATGACAAGGGAAATCTTCCACGGGAAGATGCAGTGCTGGATTTCACAAACCCGGAAACGGTGGAGTGGTACCAGGGTCAGATCAAAGGTCTGCTGGACCAGGGAGTTTCGGTGATCAAGGTCGATTTCGGAGAGGCAGCACCTTTCGAGGGGATTTATTCCAACGGGCGGACCGGTTTCTATGAACACAACCTTTACCCGCTGCGCTATAACAAGGCAGTATCGGATATCACTGCGGAGGTCACAGGCGACCGCATCATCTGGGCAAGAAGCACCTGGGCCGGGAGTCAGCGTTATCCTATGCACTGGGGCGGGGACCCGGCCAATACTTATTCAGCAATGTCAGCAACGTTGCGCGCAGGACTATCCATTGGGCTCACAGGTTTCTCTTTCTGGAGTCATGACATCGGCGGATTTGTCAACCCCACACCGGAGAATGTGTATCGTCACTGGACACCATTTGGAATGCTCACCTCGCATGTGAGAAGTCATGGTGCCCCACCCACAGAACCATGGGAGTATGGCGATGATTTCATGAATGCATTCCGCGATGCAGCCAACATGCGTTACGAGCTGATGCCTTATATTTATGCACAGGCACACGATTGCTCGGCAAAAGGACTTCCGATGTTACGTGCATTGTTTGTTGAATTTCCGGATGATCCGGGCAGCTGGCTGATCGATAACCAGTATATGTTCGGTTCTGACCTGCTCGTGGCGCCGCTTTTCGGGGATGAGACCAAAAGGGATGTCTATCTGCCTGAAGGAAAATGGATCGACTACCAGACAGGAGAGGCGTACAATGGAGGCTGGCATCAACTCGAGGCTGGCGATATTCCCGTGATCCTGCTGGTGAAGAACGGATCAGTGATTCCGCATATCAAGCTGGCACAGTCCACTGCCTTTATGGACTGGTCGAAACTTGACCTGCAGGTTTTCGGAACTGTTGATGGCAGGGCAGAGGGCAAGATAGTGATTCCCGGAGAATCATTGCGTTCAGTAACAGTGGTACAGGAGGGTAAAAGCCTGAAAGTGGCTGAAAATCCTTTTGAAGGAAAAGTCAGACTGAAAATTAAATAGCTCTTTCCCATAAACGATTCAGACCCCGGGATTCGAAAGGATTCCGGGGTTTCTTTTTATATATTTGAGATGAATTGGTACCTTTGATAGAATATAAAAACTCACCATATGAAAGAAAAAAGTATAGCATTGCTGAACAAGGCAATTGCCGACGAACTGACTGCAGTTCACCAGTACATGTATTTTCATTTCCATTGCGATGACCAGGGGTATGAGTTGCTTGCCAACCTGTTCAGGAAGACTGCAATTGAAGAGATGATGCACATCGAACTTCTCGCTGAGCGGATCCTCTTCCTGAAAGGGGAAGTTGAGATGGCAGCCTCTGCCGAAGTGAAGAAAATTCACGAGGTCAGGGAGATGCTCAAACTTGCAGCTGACATGGAGACCAGCAGTGCGAACGACTATAACAAGTGGGCCAATGAATGTGCGCAGAATGCCGACTCCGCTTCCAAGAAACTGTTCGAATCACTCGTGGATGACGAAGAGAGACATTTCGACAACTATGATGTGGAGATGGATAACCTGAAGAAGTTCGGGGATAATTACCTGGCACTGCAATCCATCGAGCGTAGCAAAAATGTTGGTGGCGGTGGCTCAGGAGCCGCGTAGTGGTAAAAATGCATTGAAATTACTCTTAGTATCTGAAAATCAGAATTATTCACAACTTTTTAACAGGTCTTCTTGGTTTGTTTATTTAGATTTGGTCTAAATAATAACCAAACCTTAGACTTGTTATGAAAAAATTTATGATTTTAATGCTTATGCTCGGAATGGGCGCGTTTGTTTTTGCCCAGGATGAGATGAAACCCATGAAATACGAAGGCTCCACCTGGTATGAGATGAATTACATGGACCTTAAACCCGGCAAGACCAGTGCGGTGAAAAAGCTGATAAAGAAGTATGAAACTGCCTCTGAATCAGCTGGAACGCCGATGCCTCACTTGTATTGGTGTGTCACAGGCAAATATGACCTCCTGGTGGTATGGAAAATGGACGGTGGTCCTTCCGATCTTGAATGGAAGTGGCAGCAGAGCGGGATCGATTGGTGGAAAGCCTTTGTCAAGCAAGAGGGTTCAGAGGAAGCTGCAAATAAAGTCCAGGAAGAATTTGACTCTTACATTGCAGGCAGTAACAGTCAGATCGTACGTGCAGATCCCTGATGTGCAAGAAAACCATTGAAAGCCTCCTGGAGTCAGGGGGCTTTTTTTATGGTTTCATCCCTGGTGAGCTGATGCCCGCAATGTTCAATTATCTGCTTTGAATCCCCCGTAACCTCGAATTATTTTCAGGGCAAATGATTACATTTACGGGTACTTAAAAAATCAAATGTATGAAGCACAGGTTTTTCACCATAATCATTGCACTGACAGTCGTTCTTCAACTGGCAGGCCAGTCATTTAAAATGAACTTGTATCCCGACGGCCAGATACCGAATTATGTGGCATCCGGTGAATCTGAAATCAGGGATACCACAACCATCGTAAGGATCAGTAAAGTGCAGATGCCAGATATCTCAGTATTCCTGCCTTCCGCTAAGAACAGGTCCGGTGAAGCAGTGATCATCTGTCCGGGTGGTGGTTACCATATCCTGGCGTATGACTGGGAAGGGGAGGACATTGCCAAATACTGGAACTCAAAAGGTGTGGCCGCCATCGTGCTTAAATACCGGCTTCCGACATCCGAATCGCAGGTCATTCCCCACAAAAGCCCGCTCATGGATGCCCAGCGTGCGATGCGCATGGTCCGGCACCACGCAACTGACTGGGGGATAGACCCTTCGAAGATCGGCATCATGGGCTTTTCAGCCGGGGGTCACCTTGCATCTTCCCTGAGTACCCATTTCGACGGAGGAAATCCGGACGCTGAAGACCCCATTGAAAGGATGAGCTGCCGGCCGGATTTTTCGATCCTCGTCTACCCGGTCATCTCCTTTACCGGCGAATTTCAACATTCCGGATCGCGGAAGGCCCTGGTTGGTGACGACCCTGAGCTGATGGAATACTTTTCGAATGAAAAACAGGTAACGCAGGAGACACCGCCAGCGTTTCTGATCCACGCAGCAGATGACAGGGGCGTTCCTGCAGAGAACAGCATTGTCTATTACCAGGCCATGCTTGAAAACGGGGTGAGTGGTGAGCTCCATATCTATCCGTATGGCGGACATGGTTTTTCACTGGCCATCGGACAGGGGCATTTATCGGGATGGCCCGAACGCGCAAATGAATGGATGAAATCACTTTGGCCTGCTTTGCAGGCGGAATGATCCTCCTGACTTCCTGTCAGGGAGAGGGACTCCGGTTTTATAGTTTTATTGCATAACGAGGAAATAGGTTCCCCTTCCGCTGAATTCAACCCATGTGAGATTCCCATTCCGGATCAGCTCAGCTTCAACGCTGTTGCCCAGTTCATCCATGACCACCAGTTCACGGTCCAGGTGCTTGAAAGTGGCTGTGTTTTTTCCAAATGCCCTCACGACATAGGTGACCTGGGCGTTTTCTTCAATGACAGATTCAAGCCTGAGTGTTGAGGAGATCAGGGTATTTGTCCCTTCGGCTCCCGGTGCACTGGTCACCTCGATGCTGTTGTTTCCTGCTACGATCTTGTTTTCCGGAAGTTGATAGGTATGTTCAACGATCTCACCATTCAGTTTCCACTGTTCGATCGATCCGCTGCCACTAAACTCCACGTCGATTAACCCGTCACCGTATACGAATTCATCAATACGCTCCAGGTAGTCCGCTCCGCGCACTGCAATGCCGAAAGGCAGGGTGCGAATCCCGAGGTTGGTAACGCTGGACAACCATGGGGCAATTGAATAGACCAGCGGGCGGACATCATGGAATGGGTTCTCTTCACTGATATTGAACATCTCGGGCATGGCATAGGGCATAGGCAGGTATTTCCCCGGGGCGATGCTGGTTGCGACCAGTGCATCCATCGCATCCATGATGCGTGCTTCGCTGTGGATCTCTGTATCCATGGAGGTCAGCAATGCAAAATAGACGCAGAGGAAATATCCGCTGTTCGTGTTGGTCATATCTGTATACAATTGTTCACGCCATTGTTCGTATTTTTCGGGAAGTGTTGGCGTGAAGGGTGGAAGAGACATTGCCCAGACATAGTCCCAGATGTCCATCCCATAGGGCCGGGTCATAATCGTTTCTCCATTCTCGGTGACCACCTCACCATATGAAGGCAGTACCTCGTCATAGGAAAACGCCTGCTGCAGACCCTTCTCGACCTGTTTGGCTTTCTGTATATAGACTGCCGCCCTGTTATCGTCCTCCATTGAGGCAAGCATCAGGTATACCGAGTAGTTCAGGAGGTTGATATAAATGTCATATGCACCAACCACAGTGTTCCCTTCATATTGGGAGATATTAAAATTGGTGGGTGCACCGGTGGCATTGTCATATCCATCACCCCTGGTTCCGGTATACGGTGTTTCGCAATAATGGGTCCGGAAGAATAGGCTTTTCTCTTCATCCCACAGGTAATCCTCCATCCACGTCATGGCCTCTTCCATGAGTTCCAAATATTCGCCCTGACAATAGGTTTTGTCGCCTGTCATGGTCCAGTAGTTAAATGCCGGCCATACCACGTAGAACAGTCCGTCCTCCTCCCATTTTGTGATGGCACCAGTGGGCAGCATGCCAAAAAACCTTCCCCCGGGCTCTTCGTAACTGATGTTTGGATTGTTCAGCGCGAGTCTTGTTTGCATCCTGGCCGGTTCCAGCCAACCGGTATAGGAGAGATGACCAGTATTCATTCCCCCGTCACGGTACCAGAGCAGGTAATAAATGTACTGGTTTGTAGAGCGCATGAAGCCTTCGAAATCCTGCATGGATAATGCTGTACGCCGCCCTTTATCAAGTAGTTTTTGCATTTCCGGTTTGTCCCTGAGGGTAAACTCCCCATGGTCGAGATCTGTTGCGATCCGGAGTTCATTTCCTGCTTCGATCGCATTGGGATCCCGTGAGGCAATGACCTTTGCCAGTTTGCCCATTTGCTCAAATTCGAGTTCAGATGTGATCACAAGGAGCTGGTTGGGAGCAAGTTCAGCCCGGGCATAGACCGAACGGTGAGGGGCAATTTGCAGCTGATGCCTGAAAGCTCCTTTTCCTGGTCCGATCACCGCAGCAGACTGGAATTCTCGTCCGCGGTCACTAAAATCCATGATAAATGCATGTTCTGAACGCTCCACGGGATCTCCGATCATTTTAAAATCTACATTTCCACCATCTTCCAGCCACACCAGTACAGCAGGTTGATCATATACCTGGGAGATATGCAGGGTTTGATCTTTGAAGTAGATGATGCTGTGGAATGGATCCCAGTCACAGCTGTCAAATTGTTGCAGGTCCAGTCCGGGGATTGTGATCCTGTCAAAAATCGCGGTATGGTCATCCCTGTTGGACCAGTTCCTGTCGATATAGCTGATCGACTTCCCGGCCTGGGGCGAGAGCCATATCTCCAGTGCACTGCGGTCTACACAATACTCAATACGCAGACCTTTCCGGTTCTGCAATAGGATCATGGTTTCCCTGTAGGTTGTACCATACTGGGATGCATTCATTGCATACAATGCGTAGCTGTGCTCGTCCTCGGAGAGCTCTTCCGATTCGATCAGGACCAGGGTGGATTTTTCTGCATCGCCGGAGGGGCTGATTTTGCAGGAGTGAACAGCGAAGATGATCAATGCAAAGAGTATCGCATATATGGTTTTTGTTTTCATGGGATTCAGGTTATAGTCCAAAGATAGGATTTGATTGGAAAATATTGCAAGCAGCATTGAGATTCCCAACCTGGTTTCATGCCTGAATCATATTTTTTCAATATTTTTATATTTAGTTAGACAAAACTAACTATATTTATATATTATGAGCAATGACAGCTTAAATGAAGACCTTGAAAAATTGATCAGCAGGTTGATCCATGCTTCGGAGGTGCTGGAGGAGCAGTTGAAGATGCGATCTGACCTGGAATCACTGACTCCCCGGCAATCAAGATGTACTGAGTTAATCGCTGAATTAGGAAATCCAACTCCATCGGAATTGGCTGAACAGCTTGGGGTCACCAAGCCTTCCATCTCCGTGATGCTGGAAAAAATGGAGGTCAGCAATTACCTCCACAAGGTCAGGTCAGACATAGACAGGAGAGCTGCACATGTTCACCTGACAGAAAGAGGTGAGATGGCAGCGAATCTTCACCGTCACCTTCACAGGAACATATCAGCCATCCTGGTGAATGGATTAACAGAACTGGAAAAGCGGGATTTCAGCAAATTATTAAATAAGGCTGTTGCCTCCCTGGAAAAGGCTGCTCCAGGTACAAAATGACAGGTAAAACAATGAAAGGAAACAAGACTTCAGATCATAGAAACCGTTCGGTTTACAAGGAAGGCATTGTCTCGATCATTACAAACATGGCATTGTTTGGTTTGAAATTGTGGGCTGGTATCGTTGCAGGATCCATCGCGCTCAAAGCCGATGCCTGGCATACCCTTTCCGACTCGGTAAGTTCGGTGATCGTGATCATCGGGACAAAGCTCTCTTCGCGCCGTCCGGATAAAAATCATCCTTTCGGTCATGGAAGGTGGGAACAGATATCCGCCATTTTCATCGGGTTTCTCCTGGCACTGATCGCATTTGATTTTTCAAAAGATGCCATTCAGCGTTTCCAGGAAAATGAGGGTGTTGTTTTCGGGACTCTCGCGATCGTGGTGACCATCATTTCAGTTTTCGCCAAGGAAGGACTGGCACAATATGCCTTTTATGTTGCAAGAAGAACCGGGAATTCTTCGGTGAAAGCAGACGGGTGGCATCACAGGACCGATGCCTTGTCGTCCCTGGTGGTGCTTGTGGGAATTTTTCTCGCCGACCGTTTCTGGTGGATCGATGGCGTCCTTGGAATGGTCATCGCACTGATGCTGTTTTACGCCAGCTATGAGATCATCCGGGATGCGATCAATAAGCTGCTCGGGGAGGATGTGGACCCTGCGACTGTGAAGTATATCACGGAGCTCATTGGCACGGTCCATTCAGGAAATATCGAACCTCACCATTTTCATATGCACAACTATACTTCCCACCAGGAGCTTACCTTTCATATCAAATTGAACAGGGATATGACCCTCCAGGACAGTCACCATATCGCAACTAGCATCGAGAACAAGATCAGGGAAGAGACCGGAATCTATTCAACAGTGCATGTGGAGCCATGGGGATTCGATCATGGTTCAGATTACCATTGACCTCTATTTTCTGATCAATGAAATGATCAATCCCAATACACCCCCGACACCACCTGAGATCAGGATGTTTTGCTTGATCTCTTTCAGTCCTGTGATCGAGCGGCCAAGAGATTCCAGTACATTGTCTGAATTGGTAAAGATTGCGCGTATATCAATATACTCACCGGAGATCCTGCCAAAGATGACATAACCAAGTACAAGTCCGATGACAATAAATATCAATACGAAGATGATCGTTCTTTTCATAGCTGCCTATTATTGATTATCCACCGTAAGATAATCAAATCTTCATAAACCTCCAGTAGAAATTCGATTTGGAAGAATTTTGATTTTAATCTTTTAAATCTGTTATTTGTCATACCAAAACTACAAGAAAATGAAACTGATTATTCCACAAAATTACAAGTCATTTCTCTCATTGAAAGAGACGGAGCGCGCCATCAAGGTCATCAAGGATTTTTTCCAGGAGAATTTGTCATCGGAGCTGAAGCTCAGGCGTGTCACTGCGCCATTGTTTGTTCAGCGTGGTACAGGTATCAATGATGATCTGAACGGGATTGAAAGACCGGTAAGTTTTCCGGTGAAGGACATGGAAGGTACCACCGCGGAGATCGTTCATTCCCTGGCCAAATGGAAGCGCATGATGCTTGCCGATTACGAAATTGCCAATGGGTATGGAATATATACCGACATGAATGCATTGCGGCCGGATGAGGAGTTGGATAACCTGCATTCCATTTACGTGGACCAGTGGGATTGGGAGAAGATCATCATGCCGGAACAGCGCAGCCTGGAAACACTGAAAGATATTGTCAGAAGGATCTATGCCGTAATGAAGCGGACAGAGTTCATTGTATATGAACAACATCCGGAGATCATTCCCGCACTTCCTGAAGAGATCACTTTCTTGCATACCGAGGAGCTCGAGAAAATGTATCCAGACATGGAACCCAGGGAGCGTGAGGATGAGGCGGCGAAAAAATACGGTGCGGTGTTCATCATCGGCATCGGTCATGCGCTGTCATCTGGCAAACCGCATGACGGGAGGGCACCTGATTATGACGACTGGTCCTTTGAAAATCCTGACGGAACCAGGGGATTGAACGGAGATATCATCGTATGGAACCCAGTGCTTGAACGCGCCTTTGAATTGTCTTCGATGGGGATCAGGGTCGACCGGGAGGCGATGTTGCGACAGTTGAAAATGCAGGGAAAGGAGGAGCGGAAGGAGCTGTTCTTTCATAAGCGCCTGCTGGCCGGTGAGTTCCCTGAATCGATCGGAGGCGGTATCGGGCAGTCAAGATTATGTATGTACTTCCTCCGCAAGGCCCATATCGGGGAGGTGCAGGCGAGCCTCTGGCCCGGACAAATGGTCGATCATTGCAAGCGGAGCGGGATCATATTGATGTAAGGGAGTTCGTTAAAATTTCTAGATTGTTGATGTCGGGAAGGAACAGAAAGATGTCCAGTTTGACAGATAAATTGAAATCAGAGCTCAGGAGCGAGCTGACCGGCAATATTCTGCCATTTTGGATCAACAAGGCAACAGATCATGTACATGGGGGTTTCCTGGGTCATATCGATTTCGATGGAAGACCCCAGCCCAAAGCAGTAAAAGGAGCCATATTGAACGCACGCATCCTATGGACCTTTTCAGCTGCCTACCGGGTATTGAAGTCTGAACACTACCTGGAGATGGCCCGGCGTGCCTATACCTATTTTACCAATCACTTCCCGGACCCTGAATATGGCGGCGTCTACTGGAAACTTGATTTTGAGGGCAATCCGGTTGAAACAAAAAAGCAGGTATATGCACTTGCGTTTGCGATCTATGGTCTGACTGAATACCACAGGGCTGTGGATGACCCGGCAGCGCTTAATCTTGCCAGGAATCTCTACCGGGATATTGAACAGCACAGTTTTGATCCGGAGCGAAATGGCTATTTTGAAGCCTTCTCACGTGAATGGGCACCCATTGATGATCTCAGGCTCAGCGAAAAGGATCAGAATGAAAGCAAGACAATGAACACCCATCTGCATATCCTTGAGGCATATACCAACCTGTACAGGGTCTGGGAAAATGATGAGCTCAGGCTAAAACTTGTCAACCTGATCCGGCTGTTCCTGGAGAAGTTCGTCAACAGTGAATCCCACCTGAATCTTTTTTTCGATGACGACTGGAACCTGAGATCTGATCTCGTCTCTTACGGTCATGATATCGAATGCAGCTGGCTGTTGCAGGAGGCAGCAGGGGTTACCGGAGATCCGCAACTCGTCGAGCACACACGTGAGCTTGCGGTTTCAATCGCCGAAAAAAACCTGGAGGGTTTCGACAATACCGGCGGATTGTGTTATGAGTTTTTCCCGGGAGAGGGGAGGGTAGACCGTGAGAAACACTGGTGGCCCCAGGCCGAGGCGATCGTCGGGTATTATAATGCCTACCAGGTGTCAGGCAGGGAAAAATACCTGCACATTGCTGTGAGCACCTGGCATTTTATCCAGAAATACCTTGTCGATGTTGCAAATGGAGAATGGCATTGGAGTGTTGATGAATACGGGACTCCAAATACGAAAGAGGAGAAGGCAGGATTCTGGAAATGTCCCTACCATAACAGCAGGGCCTGTCTTGAAATCCTGGAACGCTGAAAGGAACCCTGAAGGAATTCTCAGTCAGCTTTATTGATTTTGAAAAGATTATAGGAACCGTAAAGGGAAACAATACCAAAGACCACGGCGAATATTCCGATGATCACTGCGATGGCTTCCTGTCCCTGCATCGGGTTCACAAGCAACAATATTCCAAAGAGAAGCACCAGGCTGTTACGCAAGAATGGTGCGCTTGTGATCCGGCTTCTCCGCCTGATCAGCAGCCACAGGTTGATCAGTCCGCTCAGGAACGTGATCACACCCAGCAAGACAACAAACAAGCTCGCCAGCAAGTCGGGAAACAGGGTGAATATCAGTCCGAGCCCTGTATTTACGACTCCCTCGATCAGCATCAGCTGATTCGTCTTCTCCCTCCTGTAAGTTGCGCTGAACAGCAGGAAAGCACCTGCCACCAGCATAATGATCCCGAGCAACCTGGTCATCACAACCAGGGTGACGGCAGGATCCGCCAGGATAAATATTCCAAAGCCGAGTATAATAAGGCCCTGGAATAACAGGATCCAGGGATTTGTTCTTTTTGCAGTATAGATATTCATATTGTTAAAATATTAAGTATGGGAACAGGTTCGGTCATCGCCGGCATGGGTCATGCACCATCCTGTTTGTCCTCCTGTTCTCCCTTCTCTTCCATCGGCCTGTTTTCATGGCTCATTTGTTCCGACAGACTGTCCAGTTTTTCATGCAATGCGTTCAGGTGAGAGCTGTTCTTACTCATTTCAGAAGTCTGCATTTTAAAAAGTACCTCTTTCATTTTCAGCAGCTCGATATCCTTCTCCTGGATCGCGATCCTGTGTGCCTGCTCCTTCTCTGTTTTGTCTTCATACACCTTGTTCAGGTGGACCACGTATTTCACTGCAAGCAGCGCAGCAAAACCAAACAGGAAGAAGAAGGCAAACGGATATCCCCCGATCACGGAAAACCCTGCATTCGTATTCAGTTTAATTGAAAATACCTCCCAGTTGAATGCTGCATAATAGATCCAGACGAGCAGGTAGAAACCGAGGGTGAAATTGATGATTGTGACAAGTGTGGTTCTTTTCATGGGTTTTTTATTGTGTTTATTATGCTGAATATATAAAGCGTCTGCAGCGGACCGGAAGCCCACTGCTGACGCTCCGGGGGACCGGTTTAATTCTCATCATCTTTGAGATCAAGGATTTGCTGGTCCAGCTCTTCCATCTCGTTCATGGTGGTTTTGATCGCTTTCCTCCTGAGGATCGTTGGGGGTACTTTGTTATCGTTGTTTTTGACCATCAGGTAAAAGTTCATCCCCAGCTGGGTGGCAACCCTTTTCTTTTCATCGTTGAGTTTGCGGATCTCGTTCTGATCCCGGTAGCGCTCGGCCAGTTCCTGTGCCCGGTTCACTGCATCTTCAGTGAGATCTCTTCCCGATTGCACAATGTCAGACGTGCTTTCACGGATCTTGCCGAATACAACCTCTGAATAGGCCGCGATCTTTTCTCCTATGTCCCGGGCTTCATCACCAACAATGCGTGCGCCCTCGTTGATGTTCTCCTTTGCATCTTCCCAGAATCCTTTTTCGTTTTTTTTGCTTTTATCTTCTGTCTTTGCCATAATTATCTGATTTTATAGTTGTGTATATCTGTTATTTGCGTTTGCTTCTTCGTCCAAGGTAATAGAACAAAATGATCAGTGCCAGCCCAATTACTATAACAACGATCGTTGTAACACCCAGGGCATTTGCTCTCTGTGCTCTTTTTTCTTCAAGTCTTGCCTGTTTTTCTGCCAGCTCCTGTTGTTGTTCGGCAATTTCAGTCTTCATTGATTCTATTGATCTTCTTCGCTCATAGATCTCCTTTTCAAGGTCTGACAGCAACTCCTGGTCTGACAAATCGGAGAGGGAGGAACCGGCTGCATCCGAAGGTTCACTCATCAATTCAGCCTCCTTGCCAGACAGCATTGCTTCCTCTTCTTCGAGGGCTGACTTTTCGGCAAGGATCTCTGCGAGGTCTTTCCCTTTCACAAGGGACATCTCTTCATCCACATTTTCCAACCTGTTGTCAACCTGCTCTTTCTGATTTCCGATCAGTTTCCTGATGCTATCAAGTCTTGCCAGTTCCTGGTTGACACTGGTGCGTTCATTTTTCAGCCGTTCCAGCTCGTTCATGGTGAAGCTTTCTATGGTCTCGTTCTCATCGTACTCTTCCTCCATCATCGACCTCAGTTTGTCCTCAAGATTGTTCACATCTGTCAGCCACCCGGTAATCGAAGTGATGGCACTTTCTGCATTCCTTATCTTGTTGCGCTCCTCCTGCAAATATCCATCAATCTCTTTGATCTTCAGGTTATAGTTTTCAATCTCAGTGTCATCTGCATTTTCTCTCAGAAGGTCGTTTTTCTCCCTCAGATAAAGATTCTTTTCATCATTCAGAAGCTCGATCTTTTTCTCGGCGAGCTCAGTTTTCTGGTTGTTGATGGCCAGCTCCTGCTGTTTTACGAGTCGCTGTTTTTCAATTTCATCCAGTCTTTCATCCACTTTCTCAATCCCGGTCACCAGTTTTTTCCGTGCGGTATCAAGTTGTCCTGAAAGCTGTTCTTCCTTGATATTGAGGTCCTCTCTTTCCTGGTCGAGCTGACCGATATTATTGCTCACCTGGTCGAGGCTGTCGTTTAGTGTTTCCAGTCTTGTCTGCAGGTTTTGTCTAACCTGTTCAAGGGAGTCGACCTGCGATTCCTTCAATGTTTTCGCAACGCTCTTTTGTACCTTGCTAACCTTCTCCATCTCCGATTGCACTTCGTCCCTGGTTTTCAATAACTGGTCTTGCTCGGATTCAAGCGAATCTTTTGTAATTCGGAATCGGTCAAGGATGTTTTCCATGGATTCCTGTTCATCATCAAGTACTTTTGCCTGTTTTTCAAGCAGTTTTTGTGCTTCTTCGCTCGGTTCGTTTCTGTCATTTGAGCAGGCAGTAAACAGCAATAAACCGCTGATCAGTGCCATGAATGTGGTTTTAAATAGTGATCGATTCAATTTCATATTTTAAGATTTTAATGTTATATAATGTTTGGTCGTGAGGGACCTTCGTTTGCCAGTCAACTCTACCGTCCGTGAAAGAGGTTGAACCCGTTTTACCGGCTTTGATTTTGGCGGACCAGGTTTTAGCCGGTGATTCACCAGGGGAATATTCACGGGAACCTGCCAAGATGATCCTTCTGCAGATTCTCCGGTACTTGCACTAACTCTGTTCTTCTTTGAACTCTTTCACATCAGGTATGTCGGCTGGTTTGAATCTCTTGATTTCTTTGTTCTCCTTTTCCAGCATGCTGATCTTTTTATCGCGATACCTTATTTCCGGATAGGCAAAAAGAAGCGTGATCAATGTACCGACTGTGAAAGCAAGTATGATGATCAGGGATAACGAGGCATTGAGATCAAACATCCAGAGCCTGATCTCAACCGTCTCCACATTCTGGACTGCAAAAATGACAACCAGGATGCTCGTGATCAATATGACAATGTATCGCTTCAGCATGTTCTTATTATACAAAAAATTATTGACAAAGTCAAGTGTCCCCGCCTTTAAATCGCAGAAAATCATGCGCTTCTGATTATTAAACGAAGGGGGATGTGATTTGTTCACGCGAAAAGCGATGAAATGGTTGGTATAAGTGAGAAAGGGGGGGATAATGAATGAAGAACCGAGGCATCAGTCGGGCTCATTTGGCAATAGCCGAATAATTTAGAACAGAGGCCTAAACCTTGTTCAGGGGACGATGCTGGGTATGCTGAACACGGGCTGAAGCCGGGCTTATGAGGTGGTGGCCCCGTTTCTCAGGAACTCTGCTGCACTTAATGCTGCAATGGTGCCATCGGCAACAGCGGTGGTCACCTGCCTGTATTTCTTTGGGATGCAGTCACCAGCAGCGAATACGCCAGGTACCGATGTTCGCATATCCGTATCTACGATGATCTCATTTCGTTCGTTCAGCGGGACGATCTCTTTGATGGATTCAGTATTTGGCAGGTAACCGATGAAGATAAATACGCCGTCTGTTTCCAGGGTGGTCCGGTTACCACTGGGCAGGTGCTCAACAGCTACCGATTGCAGGACTCCATTTCCGGAGAATTCCCGCAGTTCCGACTCCATGATAAATTCGATCTTCGGGTTGGACTGTGCCTCGTTGATGGCGTGTTCGAAGGCCTGGAAGTGATCGAATTGATGTACGATGGTAACCTTCGTTGCAAATTGCGTCAAAGCCACGGCCTCTTCCAGGGCAGAATTTCCACCTCCCACAACGACCACATCCTTGCCGGTGAAAAAATCACCGTCACAGGTGGCACAATAAGAGATCCCGGTTCCCCTGAAGAGGTCTTCCCCCGGAATATTCAAAGACCGGGGCCTTCCCCCGGGCGAAAGGATCACTGCCTTTGCCTGGAAACTTCGACCGTCTTCAAGCGTTACTTTTTTGATTTCACCCTCCAGTTCATAGTCTGCGATCTTTACATTGGACCTGATCTTACAACCAAAGCTTTTGGCCTGTTGCTTCATGGTAGCGGCGAGTGTATACCCTTTAACGGGTTCCACGCCCGGGTAGTTGGCCACCTCCTCGGTGAGCACCATCTGTCCGCCTACCACACCTTCGTTGATGATGACCGTGTCCAGTTTTGCACGTGATGCATATATGCCGGCAGTCAGGCCCGCCGCGCCGGCGCCGATGATCATAAGATCGTAAGATTCCATAGAGTTAAGAGTTAAGAGTTAAGAGTTAAGAGT
>CAKZNC010000154.1 GCA_937129385.1 uncultured Bacteroidota bacterium | reverse complement strand
GTTGTAACGCACATCATCACCGGGGTCAACCTTGGTGCCCACCTCTGTGATGGTATTGCCATTTACCGAGATCAGTCCGGCTGTAATCAGTTTGTCGGCCTCACGCCTCGAACAGATCCCTGCATGAGCAATGTACTTGTTCAGCCTGATCAGATCCTGCTTTTTATTCACAGGAACTCGTCCGCCCTTTGCTACATCACCTTTTTTTGACCGGGTGCCAGGGCGATTACCCCCGGTTCCGTGTGATCCTTTTTTGCCCTGCCCGCCAGCTCTTTTTTCAACGTCTCCCTGTCCGCCAGTTCCCTTTGAGCCCTGGGACCCGTTTCTTTTTTCACCCCGACCGGAAGATGCTCCTTCAGTGTGTGATGATTTACGGCTGCGATCTGATCGCTGCTTCTTTGGTCCCTTATCTGGTGGTATTCTTTTCATATTGGTTCTAACACATTGCAAACTAAAAGGTTTCTTTGAAAGGGATGCAAAGTTACGATTAAAAATAAGATCTGAATTATATTTATATCTTTGTTTTGCCATAAAAACATGGCCTCAAATGAGGACATAGACCCGCTTTTTTTTTGCATTTGGAATCATCCGGTTAAACTTTCCTGGTTTGAGTATGTCAAACATTGATAAAGCACCTGGAATCATATGACTTTAATAACATCAATTTCCGGTATCAGGGGGACCATTGGAGGGAAACCCGGAGATGGACTAACCCCGGCTGATGCTGTCAGCTTTGTTTCTGCATATGCTGCCTGGATAAGAGAGATTGTGGAAAGTGAGCGTCCCGTAGTTGTGCTTGGCAGGGATGCCAGGATTTCCGGACCGATGCTGGAAAGTATCGTAAAAGGTACACTGTGCGGGATGGGAATGGATGTGATCAGCCTGGGGCTGGCCACAACGCCCACGGTTGAGATTGCAGTAACGGAGTTGAAGGCAGATGGGGGTATAATCCTCACGGCAAGCCATAATCCGGGACAGTGGAATGCACTGAAATTGCTCAACAACAGGGGAGAGTTTCTCTCTGCCGCTGATGGTGAACGACTGTTGGAAATCATTGAGGAAGGTGATACAGCGTTTGCCGGGGCCGATGCGCTTGGTTCAGTCCGGACAGGTGAGAAAATGGACCAGGTTCATATCGGGCAGGTACTTGATCTAACGCTTGTCCAGACCGAAAAGATCAGGTCAGCAGGACTTACCGTTGCCATTGACTGTGTGAATTCGGTGGGAGGGAAGATCATACCGGATCTACTGAGGGCCCTTGGTGTGGCTGAAGTTATTGAACTCTATTGTGAGCCGACAGGGTTGTTTCCTCATAACCCGGAACCTTTGCCGGCCAACCTTAAAGAGATTGCCAGGTTGGTGAAAGAGAAAAAGGCCGATGTAGGGTTTGTGGTGGATCCCGATGTGGACAGACTTGCGATTGTGTGTGAAGACGGTTCAATGTTCGGTGAGGAATATACACTGGTGGCTGTTGCCGATTATGTGTTGAAACACACACCAGGAAATACCTGTTCCAACCTCTCCTCGTCCCGGGCCCTGAAAATGATCAGTGAAATGCACGGACAACAATATTTTGCAGCTGCAGTCGGGGAGGTGAATGTTGTGGAGAAGATGAAAAAGGAACAGTGTGTGATCGGCGGAGAAGGGAATGGCGGAGTGATCTATCCTGAAATTCATTATGGAAGGGATGCGCTGGTGGGCATTGCCCTCTTTCTTTCATACCTGGCAGAACGGGGCATAGCCTGCAGTGCACTCAGGAAAGAATATCCACGACTGGAAATGATCAAGGAGAAGATCGAACTCAGTCCGGACACCAATGTAGACGAATTGCTTGAGAAACTGACTGAGGTTTACAAGGAGGAAAAAATAACGACCATTGACGGGTTGAAAATCGATTTTGAGGATGGATGGGTCCACCTCAGGAAATCCAATACGGAACCCATTATAAGGGTTTATGCCGAAGGACGAAGCAAAAGTGAGGCGGAAGCACTTGTGGCTGACATTATGAAAAAGGTAAATCAATAAATAGAATAATAGTAATGAAAAGAAGACCACTCATTATAACAATCATCATCGCTGTGGCAGTTGTTGGACTGATCATCTATTCAGCCGTTTCCGGCAAGGATAAAGCGGTTATCCTGGAGACCTCGGTTGAAAAGGGACCCTTCGAAATTGCCGTTATGGTAACGGGTGAATTGCAGGCCCTCAACGAAACCGAAATCAAAGGTCCGTCAGCATTGCGGAGCAGAAGCCTGCGGATTCATAATGTAAAGATCCAGGAGCTGATCACTGAAGGAACTGTTGTGGATTCCGGTGACTGGGTTGCAACGCTTGACAGGTCTGAAGCGGATAACATGCTAAAGGATATCCTGGATGATCTGGAAAGACTAGAATCGGTGTACACACGTGCGAAACTCGACACCACCATCGAATTAAGGAATTTGCGTGACAACCTTGTCAATCTGAGATTTTCAGCCGAAGAGGCCAATATCACCCTGGAGCAATCCAAGTATGAACCGCCGGCTACGATAAGACAGGCTGAGATTAGCCTTGAAAGGGCAGAGAGAGCATATGAACAGGCACTTAAGAATTATGCCCTGAGAGTGAAGGAGGCCAGGGCGAATGTGCGTGAAGCCCAGATCAACCTGGACAAAGTGAAGCGCAGGCAGACAGAGATGATGGCGGCACTGTCAGAATTTGATATAACTGCTCCGGCACCAGGAATGGTAATCTATAAGCGGGACTGGAACGGGCAAAAGCGTACTGCTGGATCTGAGATCAATCCATGGGATCTCACTGTTGCAACCCTGCCTGATTTGTCAACCATGATTTCGAGGACATATGTGAACGAGATCGATATCAGCAAGATCCTGGAAGGGCAGAAGGTAAATATCGGGGTGGATGCATTCCCGGAAAAGAATTTTACAGGGACAGTATACGAGGTTGCCAATATAGGTGAACAATTGCCCAATACCGATGCCAAGGTATTCGAGGTCAGGATTGAACTAAATGAAAGAGATACAATTTTAAGGCCCTCGATGACAACCAGCAACAGGATTATTACCAATATCCTGCAGGATGTTTTGTATTTGCCACTTGAGGCAGTCAGGTCAAACGATTCCCTGTCATATGTATATACTCCGGCAAAGGAAAGGCAGATCGTTGTATTGGGTGAATCCAACCAAAACTCGATTATTATTGAACAGGGATTGAAGAGGGGAGATGTCGTATATCTTTCAACCCCTGAAGATCCTGAATCATTTAATATAACGGGGTTGGAACTGATGGAAGTGATCAGGCAGAAGGATGCAGAGGAGAAAGCAAAGATTCAGGAGGCACAGCCGCAACAAAAGAAAAGACCCCGCGCAATGCAGGGACAGAACAGACCACGCGGCCAAAAAACAAATTAGTATGGGCAGATATCTTCATGACATCGTAATCGCGATCGAGTCAATTATGGCCAATCAGCTGCGGAGTCTGCTTACTGCGCTGGGGATTATCTTTGGGGTAGCTGCAGTGATTACAATGCTTTCTATCGGGAAGGGTGCACAGCAGGAGATCCTTGACCAGATGAAAATGGTGGGGGTCAACAATATCATGATTACCCCTATCGTGAGCGCTGCAGGTGCTGATGAGGACCAGGAAGAGTCAGAAAACAAGGAGAAGAAGAAGTTCTCACCGGGTCTTACACTGCTTGATGTGGAAGCCATCAAGGAGACTTTGCCGACACTCAACCAGGTCAGCCCCGAAATTGCAATGAACTCTTTTGTGATTCGCGGAGGGAAGCGGGAATCTGCCAAGCTCATGGGTGTCTCAAATGAATATTTTAACCTGTTCAACCTGAACCTGGAGAGTGGAAGCTATTTTAATGATTACCAGGAGGAGAACGGAATACCGGTATGTGTTATTGGCGCTAATATCAGGAACAAATTTTTTGCGAAAACAGATCCAATCGGGAGTTATATAAAATTTGACCAGGTATGGCTCAAAATCGTCGGCGTACTGGAAAAGACAGATGTTACACTCACACGTTTCGAAGATATTGGGGTCAATGTGATGAATGATAATGTCTATATTCCGGTTAAGACGATGATCCTGCGATTTCAAAACCGTGCACTTGTTGCATCCCGTCTCAAAAGCACCACTGTGAAGCGTAGCTGGCGTTTCATAAGTGTATCGCCGAATCAGAACTCCAATTCTAATTATCATCAGCTCGACCGAATTGTTGTACAGGTAAATGAGTCTGGTGAGCTGAATCCGTCCTCGGATGTATTATCAAGACTTTTGCTCCGCAGGCACCAGGAGGTTGAGGATTTTGAGATCACTGTTCCGGAATTGTTGCTTAAACAGGAACAACGCACCAAGGATATTTTCAATATTGTACTGGGCGCTATCGCCAGCATCTCTTTACTTGTGGGTGGGATCGGGATCATGAATATTATGTTTGCCTCGGTGATGGAGCGTATCAAGGAGATCGGAACCCGGCTTGCCATAGGTGCCAAGAAAATGGACATTGTTGTTCAGTTTCTTGCTGAAGCTGTTTTGATCAGTGTAAGCGGCGGATTAATTGGTGTGTTGCTAGGAATCATCTCCTCGGCCCTGATTACAAAGTTTGCGGGGATTCTGACCGTAGTATCCCCGGTCAGTGTTATTATTGCATTTTTCGTTTCTGCCTCTGTGGGCGTTATCTTCGGATATTCACCCGCCAAGAGGGCTTCAGAACGTGACCCTATAGAATCATTAAGGTATGAATAGAATCAATCTTTCAGGAAAAAAGAGGAATCTCCTGATTATTATCTGTTTCGTATTTGCGGCAAATGTATTCCCGCAGGTGCAGTCCGACTCGGTGCAACTAAAGCTGACCCTGGAAGACGTGGTCGCCCTGGCCAGGGAACAATCACCCATGGCCACGATGGCACGTCACCAGTTCAGGAGCAGCTACTGGGAATACAGGACCTACCAGGCAAGCCGACTACCGTCGCTGACACTTAACTCGACGCTTCCTGATATCAACAGGTCAATTGACAAGATCGTAAAGGATGACGGATCGGAAGGATTTGTCTCCCGTGCGGTAATGAATAGTTCTGTGGAGATGGAAGTTTCCCAAAACGTGGGGCTGACCGGGGGAAATCTTTTTCTGAATTCCAGCCTGGCGAGAATCGATAACTTTGGGGACAACCCCGATCTGAGCTATTTATCTTATCCCTTCACTTTTGGATTTTCACAGCCTATCAATGGGTACAATTCATTTAAATGGGAAAAAAAGATAGAGCCTGCCAAGTATGAAGAGGCAAAAAAAGAGTTAATCCATACCCTGGAACAAGTAAGTAACAGGGCTGTGGACTATTTCTTCGATCTCATTCTTGCACAGATAAACCTCGAGATAGCGAAGAAAAACTTTGCCAATAGCGACACCCTTTACAGGATCGCCGAAGGCAGGTACCAGTTGGGAACCATCGCTGAAAATGAGCTGCTGAACATGGAACTGGGCTTCCTGAACGCGGGAACCGACCTCAACGCTGCAAATATTGACCTGGAAGTCAGGAAATTTCGACTTCGTTCTTTTCTTGGCTACAACGAGATGGTCGATATCGAGCTGATACTCCCCAATGAAATTCCGGAAGTGGCAATCGATTATGGTCGTGCCCTCCAGGAGGCCAATACCAACAACCCGGAAATCCTGGCCATGAATAGGCGCCTGCTTGAGGCGGAACAGAACGTGGCCCGGGCAAAGTCACAGAAAGGAATTCAGGCCAGCCTTTTTGCTCTCTATGGCATGAGTAAGAATGCGGATGACATTGGCGGGGTCTACGTTGACCCGGAAGATCAGCAGAGGCTCCGGATCGGTTTTGAGATCCCGATCCTGGATTGGGGACTCGGCCGCGGCAGGTACAAAATGGCACAGTCGGCCCAGGAGGTGGTCAAAACCAATGTGGTTCAGTCACGGAGTGATTTTGAACAACAGGTATTTCTCCAGGTGATGCAGTTCAACCTGCAGGATGATCAGTTACTGATTGCATCAAAATCGGATACAATTGCCGATAAGCGCTATGAAGTGACCAAGCAGCGATTCCTGATAGGGAGAATTGATGTACTCGAACTCAACGATGCCCTGGAGGCCAAGGATGTGGCGAGAAGGGGATACGTTCAGGCACTTCGCAATTACTGGGATTACTTCTACAGTCTGCGCATCCTGACCCTTTACGACTGGATCGACAAAGAGAAGCTGGAGCAGGACTTCAATGAGGTTCTTCTCTATTAGCGGGGACTCATTTCTCCAATCGCTCCCTGTACTTTTCAGTTTCCCGGAAGAGATGACTGAATATATCACGGTCTGAACTGCTCAGCTGAATACCGCGTCGTTTCATTACCCGTTCCATGGTTTCAATTGCCTTGTCGGGTTGGTATACAGTCAAACCGGCCGCTCCTCCCCATGTAAATGAGGGAACAAAATTTCTTGGAAAACCTGCACCGAAAATGTTGGCACTCACCCCTACGACGGTACCCGTGTTAAACATAGTGCTGATCCCGCACTTTGAATGATCCCCCATGATCAGTCCGCAAAACTGCAGTCCGGTATTCATAAACCTTCCTGCAGGATAGTTCCATATTTTTACCTCCGTATAGTTGTTCTTCAGGTTGGAATTGTTCGTATCTGCACCCAGGTTACACCATTCTCCAATCACAGCATTTCCTAAAAAGCCATCATGTCCCTTGTTGGAAAAGCCGGTCAACACCGAGTTATTGATCTCTCCGCCGGCTTTGCTGTGCGGTCCTATGGTGGTCGGACCGTAGATCTTTGATCCCATCTTGACCGTTGCATGCTCACACAATGCAAAGGGGCCTCGGATCACTGACCCTTCCATGATCTCTGAATCCTTTCCCAGGTAGATTGGACCTGAGGATGCATTGATTGTAAAGTGCTCTCCCCTGAAGCCTTCTTCAATGAATACGCGCTCCCCTTGAACCACGTTTACAGTCTTGCTGAGCGAAGCTGATTTTCTTCCCCGGGTAAGCAATTCAAAATCTGACGCAATCTCCTGTCCGTTCAATGAAAAGATTTTCCAAGGACGATCGATTCGTGCTACGCTTCCTTCATATTCCGATGCGGATTCAAGCAGACTGCTGTCGTTGATATCGAAACTGCCGCGGTTGGTTGATACTGCAAGCAACACATCCCCTTTCCGGAGGGCCTTTCCCGGCGTCAGGCCCTGCATTTCCTCTATTAGTGTTTCATCCGGCAACACACTCCCGTTGATAAGCAGGTTGGTGGCTGCGATCCTTACCGCGTACTTCTCCTGTAGATAGTCCTGTGTCAAGAATGAAGCCCGCATTTTCAGGCGCTTTTCCCACTTTTCACGAATACGCAGAATGCCGACACGGAGCTCCGCAACGGGCCGCGTAAAGGTGAGTGGAAGAAGATCATCTCGGCATTTATCGTCGAATAATATAAATCCCATCTCCCTAAATTTTGATTAAATGTACGCAATTAACAGCAGCCAGATAAAAGCTGACAAAAAAAAACGCCCCAGTCACCTGGAGCGTCATTGGTATCATATTACCGGAAGACTTACTTCTTCTTGTTGTCGTAGTGCTTCTTATACCTGTTCATGAACTTGTCAACCCGACCAGCCGTGTCAACGAGTTTCATCTTACCGGTGTAAAAAGGATGCGATGTATTGGAGATCTCAAGCTTGATCAGGGGGTACTCCTCTCCTTCGATCTCGATCTTTTCCCTGGAAGGTGCAGAAGACTTGGTAATGAATATCTCTTCATTCGACATGTCTTTAAATGCCACCAACCTGTAGTTATCCGGATGTATTCCTTTTTTCATCTTGTCTTTTTTACTTGTCTTAAGATTCTGTTTTCAAACGGACTGCAAAGATAATCATGTTTCACTTTTAAACAAAACTTTTTGACCCGATCGATATATGGTTTGTTTTTATTTTTAGGCAATCCCATCCGGAAGCACCGATTCATCCACTTTTTCAGGCATAAAGCGCTTAAAAGGAATCTTTTTATTGATCATGTACCGGTAGGTGTGATGCGTTTTGGCATGGTAGGCACCGGTGGCTTTATAGAGTGCGATCATTTTCGGATTGAAGTCGCCGACCCAGGAAAGTTCAACCTGCTTATAGTGAGGCCTTTTGTCCACTGCCTGCTTGAGTTGGTAAATGACCCCGGATTCAACGCCGGAATTCTGAAATTTGGGTGATACGCCGGCTGCATTTCCGCGCATGCGGTTCATCACCCTGCGTTTTTTAAGCATGACAAATTTCAGTTTGTTCCAAAGATTCAGACTTCCGTCGAGGTATTTGAAGATCTGATTGGCATCCGGCATGAAAATGAAAAATGCGATGGGTTCATCCTTGTGATAGGCAAACCAGCAAAGTTCAGGGTCAAGGATCGGTTTCGCTTTTTGCATGAGCTCATAGATCGCTGCCGGATCGATGGGTGTGAAGTCATCCTTGAGCAGCGGCCATGCTTCATTGTATACCTTGACTGTATCGTTCACAAACTTATCGGCCTCCCGGTAGTCGAAATGCCGGAAGGAGTAGTTGGGCCTGTTGTTGATCCATTCGGCGATCTTCCAGAACCTTTCCGGGAACGGCTTCTCAATGTCTATATGGAAGCTGTATTGCCTGTAGTATAGCTGAAAACCATAATTTTCAAAAAGCTCTTTGTAATAGGGATGATTATAGGCCATTCCGTAACCCTGTGGTTCAAATCCTTTTACAAGACAACCCCAGTTGGATTCATTCTCACCAAAATTGATCGGACCGGTCATGGCTTCAAATCCCTGTTCGCTAAGCCAGCCAGCAGCAACATCGAAGAGGGTGCTGGCAGCTTCCAGGCTGTTGATGCACTCGAAGAAACCGCACCCCCCACTCTTTACGTAATCTGCATCTGCTTTGTTCTTTTCATAAAAAGCAGCGATCCGGCCGATCACTTTGCCGGAATCATTCAGCAGGATCCATCTCCGTGCATCTCCATTCTTAAAATGGACATTTTGTTCCGGATTGAAAGCAGCTTTAATGTCACGATCGAAGGGCATGACATGGTTGGGGTCATTCTTGTATAGTTTCCTGGGAAGATTCAGGAACGCTTTTTCTGATTTATTGTCTCCTACTGTCTGGATCTTCATACTTATTCCTTATTGAAGGCTGAACCAAGAATCCAGGATCTTTTCGTCCCGGTTGGATTCTGCTTCGGAGGAATGAATATACTCATTTCTTTTGGGAACATATAGATATTCCTTTACATACTCCGTGATGTTTTCAACAATATCTTTTACTGCTGTGAGGAATATATGTACTTCGTTGTTGGACATCGTTGGATGGAGGGACCATCTCACCCATCCTGGTTTCTCAGAAAGGTCACCATGGTTGATCTTGTCTGTGATCTCTCGGCTCCTGTCATAACTTACCTCGAGCAGATAGTGACCATAAGTGCCGGCGCATGCACAGCCACCACGGGTTTGTATCCCATATTTGTCGTTCAACACCTTGACCATCAGGTTGAAGTGTATTTCCGGATGGTAAAATGAGATCACACCGATACGTTCCCGTGTGTGTTCTGCAAGGATTTCGATGCCCGGGATCGCCAGGAGTCCGTCAAAAGCAATTCCCAGCAATTCCTCCTCACGGGCGAGGATTTTTTCAACACCCATCTGCTCTTTCAACTCGATGGCAAGAGCTGCCCTGATCGATTGCAGGAATCCGGGTGTACCCCCGTCCTCCCGGGCTTCGATGTCATCCACGTATTTGTATTTTCCCCATGGATTTGTCCAATCCACTGTTCCCCCTCCCGGATTGTCGGGCACCTCCAGTTTATACATCGCCTTGTCGAAGATCAGTACACCGGATGAACCCGGTCCGCCAAGGAATTTGTGAGGGGAGAAGAAGATGGCATCCAGTTTTTCCAGCGGATCAGGTGGATTCATGTCTATGTCCAGGTAAGGGGCACCTGCAGCATAATCAACGAAGATCAGTCCGCCAAATCTATGCATCAACCTGGCCATTTTATGAATGGGGGTGCAGATTCCGGTCACGTTGGAGCAGGCCGTAAATGATCCGATCTTGAATTTTCGGTCTTTGTACATTTCAAGTTTTCTCTCCAGGTCGTTAAGGTCCACCAGCAAATCTTTGTCGGGCTGCAACTGGACCACCTCAGCAATTGTCTCAAACCAGGAGGTGTGGTTGGAGTGGTGCTCCATGTGGGTCACGAAAACTACCGGTTTGTCCATCTCCTTGACACAATCCCCAAGCGTTCCTCCACATCCCTTGAGACTGAGAATCCGCATAAGCTTGTTGATCACCGCGGTCATTCCATAACCAGCTGTGATGATTACGTCATTTGGACCTGCGTTCACATGTTTTTTGATGTACTGGTGGGAATAATGGTAGGCCTTTGTCATCAGGGTCCCGGTAGTGGTTGCCTCTGAGTGAGTGTTGGCTACGAAAGGACCGAAACTCTCCCTGATCTTTGTTTCAATAGGTTCATATAGCCTCCCACTTGCGATCCAGTCGGCATAATGTATCGGTTTCGACCCATAAGGGGTCTCAAATGTTTCGTCGATACCGATGATCTGGTTCCTGAATCTGTTAAAATATGCCTCCAGCTCGGACATTGACCTTAGGTTTGAAAATTATTAATGCAATCATCTCCATATAAAAAATGGTGCGTAAATATACACACCATTTTACATATATGGATAATTCTTCATATGTTATCTAATTGGCCCGGCAATGGTTTTTTTGACCAGGGCAGGAGACGAACCAGGCAGACTGCAACCGGGAATGCACAATGGTTTATTCGTTGATTTTATTAACAACCGGTTTTATGCCCTGAGCCAATCTGCCATGTAGACCGGAATCCTGCGAACTGAGTTCTATTCAGTTTAATCCCTTCCCGCAAACCTGGAGAGCAGCCTCAGGATCTCGATATAGAGCCAGATAAGTGTCACCAGCAGTCCGAATGCACCATACCACTCAAAATATTTGGGAGCAGACGCCTGGGCGCCTTTTTCAATGAAATCAAAATCCAGGATCAGGTTGAATGCGGCTACACCGATGATCACCAGGTTGATCACGATTCCCAGTGTTCCGCTTGAATGCATGAATCCGATTCCCATTCCGAACATGCTGAGGATCCAACTGATCAGGTAGGAAAAGAAAACTGCCCCGGTAGCCATGATCACACCTCTTCTCAACCGCGGAGTGGCCCGGATGCGCCCTGACCTGTATAGAAACAACATGGTAAATAGAACTCCGATGGTCAGGAGGACTGCCTGGAACACGATGCCTGAATATTGTTGATTCATCACAGCGCTGATTCCACCCAGGAACAAGCCCTCCAGGATGGCATAGATCGGTGCCGTCACACCTGCGCTTTTCGGACGGAAAACAGTGATCAGGGCCATGATCAGACCCCCGATGGCGCCGATGATCACATAGGTCTGCGCTCCTGCAGGGTCCATCCCTGTGACTTTCGACCATGTAAATGAAGCTGAAGCCAGCAACAGCAGCATCAGGATGCCTATTTTATTGATGGTTCCGTTGATGGTCATTGCTCCACTTCCCGAGGTGGTTACCGCCCTGCTGAATATCGATTCCGTCATAACGGGATTGGATGTTCTATTGAATCTCATTTTGATATTTTTAAAGTTTTTTAATAACTGACATCAGGCTGAATGGTCAAAAGCTGTGCCAATACAGAAGTACTGACAATTCGACCATACAAAAGTTTGATAATGATTGCGCTTTTCTGCTTTCTACCTGGCATGAAATTAAAATGGCCGTCACATCCACTGTAATGTCAGTTCAAAGTCTTTGAGCGCTGAGCCTGTCGAAGCGCACTTTGCTTTCCCACAAACATTTCTTTACTTTGTATATAACCGAAACCTGATGAGATCCCTTCTGCAACGGTTCACCAAGAGTGAATTTCTAAAAAACGTTTTGACGCTGGTTTCAGCAACCGGTATCGCACAGGCGATCTCCTTATTGATCTACCCGGTCCTCACAAGGATCTATACCCCGGCGGAACACGGACTCTTCTCCCTATATATGAGCATTATTACGATCACGGCGATCATCTCCACCGGGAAGTACGAACTGGCGGTCATGATCCCGAAGAAGGAGAAAGATGGAGCCGGTCTTACCCTGCTGTCCATTCTCCTGAGCCTGGCATTCAGTATTGTATTGCTGTTTTTTATCGCATTCTTTCACCGGTCGATACCCGGATGGTTTGGGAATGAACACCTGGCCCCCTGGCTTTTCTTCATTCCGATTTCCACTTTTTTTGTAGCGGTTTTCCAGGCACTCACCTACTGGGCCAATCGTCAAAAGGCTTACCGAACGATTGCCGGAGCCAATCTGGGGCAATCGGTCATCAATTCCGCTGTCAAGTTGTCAGCCAGCAAGGCAATGCTCAATGGGGGCGGACTGATGACCGGGGCGATTGTAGGGCAGGTGGCCGGCGCGCTGATCTATGCTGCAAGATTGATAAGACGGGGTGGGGAGGTTTTTCGGTCGGTTCGGATCAGCGACATGGCCGGACTTGCAAAGGAACATAGTTTCTTTCCGCGTTTCAGTATGTTGCACAAGCTGATCAATAATTTCTCTTCTTCACTGCCGGTTTTTGTTTTCAGTCTCTACTTTAATGCGGAAATCGTAGGTTTTTTTGGCCTTGGATTCATGCTGATCAATCGTCCGATGAATCTCCTTTCCGGATCATTTACCAAGGTTTTCTCTCAAAAGATCATCGCCATGCATAACGGTGGCACTCCAATTTACAGTGAGATAACGAAATTTGTACTGCGGATGGCGGCGCTTGCAAGTGTGCCATTTCTGATCGTGGTATTTTTTGCCCCGGTCCTGGTTACAGTGATCTTTGGTGACAACTGGTTTGAGTCTGGGGTGTATATGCGCATCTTCACTCCCTGGTTATTTATGGTATTTCTGTCTTCACCGCTGATGTTCGTCGCAGACATGGTATCCCGTCAGCGCAAGGCGATGCTGATCGAAGTGATCAAGTTTGTATTGCGGATCGGAGCATTGGTTGTGGGTGTTGTGTTGGATGATGTGCGAATTGCACTTTGGCTCTTCAGTGGGGTCAGCTTCCTGGTGGTATCCTATAGCCTGGTTTGGTATCTTCAGCTGTCAAAAAGGGCCGATATTGGAAAAGTGCAATAAAGTATAGAAATTAGGTGGAAGGTGGATCAATTATGTTGAATACCCGGTAAATATGAGGTACAGGATACTTCTGAACAGTAAAAAGGGCTTCAGGTGGTTCGAGAATGAACAGTGCCTGGTACGCGGCTGCTTTTATGATTCCAGGGGCAACTGGCATGAAGGTGAAAGCATGCTGAATTATTTCGGCAGCGCAGACACCTTTCCGGAATTCCGGGAGCGTATCAGGAATGCCAATGGCTATTTTTCTGTAATCAGGAAAATTGAGAAGGAGGTATGGCTGGCTTGTGATCTGATACGGTCCCTGCCACTCTTCTTTGCATATTCAGGCAATGACTGGCTGATTGCTGATGATGCTGCTTCGGTCATCAGGGAACTCCATGTTGCAGAGCTGAATGAAGAAGCAATTATGGAGTTCAGGGGGACCGGTTATGTGACCGGAACCGAAACCCTTGTAAAAAACATGGAGATGGTCCAGGCAGGGGAGGCTTTGAGGCTGGGAAGGGAGAGGACCTCTGAATTCTGGCACAGCTACCGCGTTTCCGGGACAGGCATTGGAGATTATGAATTGTTTCGGAAGCAGGGAAAAGAGGTGATGGACAGGAGTTTCGGGCGGATGATTGGTAGTCTTGGAGACAGAACTGCTGTGGTCCCACTGAGTGGTGGTTTTGACAGCCGGATGATCGCGGTGATGTTGAAAAAGGCAGGCTATTCGAATGTGATATGCTTCAGTTATGGAAGAAAGGACAATCCTGAGGCACTGATCTCAAAAAAGGTGGCGGGGAAGCTAGGTTTCCCGTGGCACTTTATTGAATATGACGAGAAGTTGGTTGGTAACTACATAGACAGCAAAACTTTTAAAGAGTATTTCAAATGGGCATCCAACCTCAGTTCCATGTTTTTCATGCAGGAGTACTTCGCGGTCCAGGCCCTGAAAGAGACCGGTAAGATACCCGTAGATGCCGTCTTCATACCCGGACACTCGGGCGACTTCATCGGCGGGAGTCAGTTTGCCAAGCATGGCTTTTCTGCTGAGGTTGAATCCATGGAGACAATTACAGAAAGGATCTTCCGCGTCAAATACCACTATGCGGATTATTCGAACAGTCAGGCAAAAAGGATGAAGGAGAGGATCAGGGAAAAGATCAGGGAAAAAGAGAGTGGAGGGGATGCCCTGGCCTATTCGATACATGAAGACTGGGATTTCAAAGAGAAGTTTGCAAAGTTCAACGTCAATTCAAATGCGAGCTACACTTTTTTTGGATATGCGTTTAGAATGCCTTACTGGGACCATGAACTTGTTGAGTTCTTCCGTAAACTCCCGGTTGAATACAAGGTGAACAAGCGATTATATGATGACCTGCTGGTGAATGAATATTTCAGGCCTTACGGGGTGAGCTTCGAATCGGAACTGCAGAATTCGCCCCGCACGTATGCCTGGGGAAGGTTTAAAAAGCGGGTCAAAAAGCTGCTGCCAACCTGGTTTGTCAATCTATTCACAAAAAAGCAAGATCTGCTTTGCTACCGTGAAATTACCTCCAGGATGAGAGACGATCTCAGAAAAAGAGGAGAAAATCCGGGCGCACATGGCAACCGATATAACAAGATGATCATTGAATGGTACCTGGCCTGGGTGAAAGAGCAGGCTTGAAAATAATATTTCTCCACCCTGTTTTATTAATT
>CAKZNC010000153.1 GCA_937129385.1 uncultured Bacteroidota bacterium | reverse complement strand
CCATCTTCCCAGTGGATCACGGGGAAGGGCTCTCCCCAATAGCGCTGTCGGCTGAACAGCCAGTCGCGTATCTTGTAATTGATCGTCGCCTTTCCGATCCCCTCTTTCTCCAGCCAGGTATTTATGGCAGCGATGCCCTTTTTCTTGTTCAGACCATTGATACCGATTCCTTTGTCATCATTTGATGAATTGATGTAGGTTCCATCTTCGGTCCAGCAGGCTTCTCCTGCCAGCACGTTTGCCTTCAATTCCTCATCGGCCCCTTCAGGGTCCATAATACAGCTGACAGTCAGGTTAAATTTCTTTGCAAATTCAAAATCACGGGTATCATGGGCAGGCACAGCCATGATCGCCCCGGTCCCATACCCGGTGAGCACATAATCAGCCACCCATACAGGAATCTTTTCACCCGACACAGGATTGAGGGCATACCTGCCTGTGAAAACGCCTGTTTTTTCTTTCGACAGATCGGTCCGGTCGATTTCCGATTTTTTACCCGCAGTTTCGATATAGTCATCGACCTCCTTCTCCTGTCCGCCGGTTTTGATCTCATTGATCAACGGATGTTCCGGCGCCACTACCATGTATGTTGCTCCGAACAAGGTATCCGGGCGCGTGGTAAATACCCTGAGTTTCTCTTTCATGCCATCAAGCTGGAAATCGACTTCCGCACCATGGGATTTTCCGATCCAGTTGCGCTGCATGTCTTTCACCCCTTCCGGCCAGTCCAACGGTTCCAGTCCGGACAACAACCGCTCAGCATAGAGCGGAATCCTGAGCATCCACTGCTTCAGGTCCTTCTTCTCCACGGGATTTCCGCATTTCTCATGGGTGCCATCGGTAAGCACCTCTTCATTTGCACAGACGATCCGGCAGCTTGGACACCACCATACCTGTGCATTGTCATAATAGGCCAGTCTTTTCTCAGCGGTATACTCCCTTACAGCATCTTTACCCTTGCCTTTTATCTTCTCCGGAACCTCCAGCTCTTCGATCGGTCGACCCTTCTGCAGTTTCTCGTCAAACCATGTATTGTACAATCTTTTAAAGATCCACTGTGTCCATTTGAAATATTTGGGATCGGTGGTATTGATCTCACGCTCCCAGTCATAGCCAAGTCCGAGGCTTTTGATCTGCCTCCTGAAATTATCACAGTTTTTATTGGTGGTCTCAGCAGGATGGGTCCCGGTCTGTATGGCGTACTGTTCCGCCGGCAGGCCAAATGCATCCCAACCCATGGGGTGGAGTACGTTGAATCCATTCATACGCTTGTACCGCGCAACAATATCAGTAGCCGTATATCCTTCCGGATGTCCTACATGCAGACCAGCACCCGAGGGATACGGGAACATGTCAAGGATGTAGAATTTTGGCTTTGAGAAATCATCCTCGGTCCGGTTGACCTGGTGCTCCTCCCAATACTGTTGCCACCTCTTTTCTATTTCACTGAATTTGTACTCCATAATGTGCCTGCTGTTTACAAGTTGCGAAATTAATGAAAGTTTGGGAGAATTTGATGAGAAGTTATAAAGCCTGACCGGCCTGGTGCATATGCAAACCATATGCAATGGTAAATCAGGTGAGAGGGGTCCTGTTCAACACTGTCGAAAAAGCCCGCACCGGTCCAAATAGCAGATTTCTGTATCTTTGCTGAGCGAAAACATGAATGATGACGAACAAACATAAGGATTATCCTCTTAAAGATTATTACAGCAAGATATATCCGAAGTATGACCTTGTGAACAGGGTGTTCACATTCGGACAGGACAGGAGATGGAGAAAAAGCGCCGTAAGGGAATGTCTCCAAAACCAGCCCTCGAAGGTGCTTGATATCTGTACCGGAACGGGCGACCTGGTCATCGACATCGCCCGGTCGGCCGGAGAGGAGTTGCAGTTACACGGCTACGATTTCTCCTCAGAAATGCTTGGCATCGCAAAAGAGAAGGCTGATAAGCAAAAAGCAGACATCAGGTTTACAGAAGGAAACGTGGCCGCAATGCCCTATGATAATGACTTTTTTGATGCGGCCGGAATCACTTTCGGGATCAGGAACCTGGTATATGAAAACTCCAATGCCGATCAACACCTGGAGGAGATCCGCAGGGTCATCCGACCGGGGGGCAGACTGGTGGTGCTGGAAAGCAGCAGACCCGACAACAGGGTATGGCGCCTGTTCAACAATATCTATCTTCAATACATTCTTCCATGGCTCGGCGGACTGATCTCAGGAAATTTCAAGGCATACCGCTATCTTGCCAGCTCATCAAAAAATTATTATTCCATCGGAGAAATGGCTTCCATACTTGAATCTGCCGGGTTCATTGCGAGGAAGAAAAAACCGCTGTTCATGGGCTCTGTAATGCTTATTGTTGCTGAAAAACAGTGAGAAAGAATCAAAACTATCAAGACTTGTTCCTCCCGAATTTCTATCTTTGGGTTCTTAGCTGCGCAAAATATGACCATCGAAGAATTAAATAACAGGTGTAAAGGCACATTCCTGGAACACCTCGGGATCAGTTTTATCTCTTTCAGAGACGGGGTGATGACAGCTGAACTGGTTATCGACGACAGGCATCTCCTGCCACAGGGATATGTACATGGCGGCGTCTACCTCAGCATGGCAGAATCAGTTGCCGGCGCCGGGTCGCTGCTGATGGTGCACGAAGAAGGAAAGACCGCCCTGGGCTCAACTGTAAACAGTCAGCATATCGCTGCTGCCCGGGAAGGAAAACTCTTTTGCACGGGCAGATTGATCCACAAGGCTATTTATAAACATATCTGGGACATGGAAATTAAAGATGATTCGGGCAAACTAATTTCTATAAACCGTGTTTCAAATAGTATAAAAGAAATTTAATGTCAATTTGCAGAGAGATAGAGAAGTGATGACCGATAAAGGACAGGAAATATACAGGATACTGCTTGAGAAAAATATTACATTCGTTACATTCAGGTTACCAAAACAATCTTCGGTAACCACATATATACAAACCAAACCAGAGACCATCCAGTGGAAATCGATCCATGACATTTCTGAGAAGAAGGGATTCATCATGGCTCCTTTCGATACCAGGAACGGTAAGAAATACATCATGGTGAAACCGGACCTCTGCTTTGATGATGAGCCCGGCGAGGATGTGATGGACGAAATTCGGTCATTGCCTGCAAACCCGCAGCCCGATTGGGACATTGAAGAGCCCGTTGTTACTACGAAAGGGAATTACCTCCAGCAGGTGAAAATGATAAAAAAGCAGATCTCCACCGGCTACTTCCAGAAATCTGTACTCAGCAGGATCAAGGTGGTTGACGGAAAATACATGGATTTTGCCCGCAAGATCTTTGATGAAACATGCCAGCGTCATCCCAATGCTTTTGTATATATGTTCAAGAGCGATCACCATTTCTGGATGGGGGCATCACCCGAACCGCTGCTCAGGCTCAGGGACGGTTCCGTCTCTTCGGTATCGCTTGCCGGAACACGGACTTACACCCCCGAAAATATGGATATCGGGCACTGGACCATGAAAGAGGTCCTGGAGCAGGAATATGTAACCCGCTATATTCACGATGTCCTCAGGGAGTTTAAAATAAAGGATTACCGGGTCACTTCACCCTATGTTAAAAAAGCAGGAGACCTGGTTCATTTGCGCACAGATTTCTCCTTCAGTTATAAAAGTGTCAACAACAGGATCTGGGAATTGCTCGACAGCCTGCACCCCACTCCGGCCGTTGCCGGTCAGCCCAAAGACGAAGCCATCTCATTCATCAAACACCTTGAACCGCACGACAGGGAATATTACACCGGCTTCCTGGGACCGGTCATCTCCGATGATCATATCGACCTGTTTGTAAACCTCCGCTGCATGAAAATCACCCCGGAATACCTGTCATTGTACATCGGGGGCGGCATTACCCTGGAAAGCATTCCGGAGGACGAGTGGGAGGAGACCCAGTGGAAGGCCAAATCATTGCTGAGTATCATTGACCAATATTCCAAAGAAAGGGATGATAAAAGTACCGTCCAAACAACACATCACTGACCTTGCCGGGCTGCTCAGGCAACACCATGTCAGGCATGTTGTTATATGTCCCGGATCCAGGAACGCCCCGCTGATCCAGGCATTTCAGCGTGATGAGTCTTTCCAATGCTTCAGCATCGTCGATGAACGATCTGCCGGATACATTGCCCTGGGAATGGCCAAACAATCCGGACAGCCTGCCGTTGTGATCACCACATCAGGTACCGCAGTTCTGAATCTTGCGCCTGCAGTTGCAGAAGCTTACAATCAAAGAATTCCACTTATCGTCCTGACAGGGGACCGGCCGGAAGAGTTCCCGCCCCAGTTCACCAATCAGCGGATCAACCAGGCAGATGTGTTCGCCCCCAATGCTGTGGGTAGCTACCAATTCGGTCCTGAATTTAAAAACAGGAAAGCCCTTGAAAGGTGTATGCTGAATGCTGCGGAGGTGCTCCGAAATGGCTGCCTGAAGAATCCCGGACCTGTGCACTTTAATTTTGTCCTTCATGAACCACTTTACGAGGTGGTGCCATTACATTTGATGACAAAGATCCGGATAGAAGATCCTCGAGATGCCCACGTTGATAGCCTTTTTTCCGATATCGACCAGTCATTGATCAGGGAACACCTCTCTTCGCAAAAGAAAGTACTGATCATTGCGGGGATGGCGAACTATGGTGAATCATCTCAAAAAGCACTGGAAGAGATAGCAGCCAGACACCAGGTGGCTGTGATCGCCGAAAATATCGCCAATCTGCACGGACCATATGTCATCTCCACACCCGAACTTGTCCTGGCGGCTGCCCGTGGACAAGAAGTTAAAAACCTGCTGCCCGACCTGGTAATTGCCATAGGCGGACCGGTGGTCTCCAAAAGAACCCGGTTGTTTGTCCAGGGACTCAAAGATATCCCGGTGCTGGCCCTGGAGGGCAACCCGGAAACAATCCTGCATTTGATCCATGATGGTGTGAGTGCCGGAGACAAAATAAACAACGATTACGGCAAGCATTGGAAAAGCATGGAGCAATCAGGCGCAGATATCGCTGAGGGCTACCTTGAGGCAGCCGCTTTCAGCAACCTTACAGTGATCCATAAGATCATCAATAAGATTGCACCGGGTACAATTGTTCACCTTGGAAACAGCGGCGTGGTCAGGTATTCACAGCTGTTTCCTGCCAGGGCTGACCTTTTCCATTTTGGCAACAGGGGTACTTCCGGTATTGACGGCTCGCTATCCACTGCAGTGGGGGCCGCCATGGTTTCGGAGAGCAACCACCTGGTCATCCTTGGTGACCTTAGTTTTATGTATGATTCAAATGCCCTCTGGAACAAAAACTTCCCTTCAAATCTGAAGATCATCATCCTCAACGATAAAGGCGGCGGCATCTTTCGCCTGCTGGACGGACCGGACCGGATGTCTTTCTTCCGGGAGTTCTCGGTGACCGATCACCCTTTTGAAACGGAACATATTTTCAGGGCATTCGGAATGAACATTCTGACTGCAAACAGCGATAATACATTGGAAGAGGGACTGGACACCCTATTTGATCACCGCTCATATATCACAGCATTGGAGGTGAATACATCCGGGTCTGAAAATAGTGGTATCTTTAAAGAATTTTATAAATCGATTCATAACCAGTGACATGCAAAAACGTGAGTGGAAAACAATCAAAGAGTACGAGGAGATAAAGTTTGAGTCTTTCGAAGGAATCGCAAAGATCACCATCAACCGGCCACGCTATTACAATGCATTTACGCCGGACACCACCCAGGAGATGAGCAATGCGCTTGTTTTGGCAAGGGAGATGCAGGACATCAGGGTGGTTGTGCTTACCGGTGAGGGTGACAAGGCGTTTTGCAGCGGTGGAGACCAGAATGTAAAAAGTTTTGCCGGGTATGTAGGTAAAGACGGGGTACCCCGACTCAATATCCTGGATGTGCAAAAACAGATCCGGTCCATCCCAAAGCCTGTGATCGCCATGGTGAATGGTTATGCCATCGGTGGCGGACATGTACTCCATGTCGTATGCGATCTTTCCATCGCATCTGAGAATGCAAGGTTTGGACAGACGGGCCCGAAGGTGGGCAGCTTTGATGCCGGACTGGGTTCTTCCTACCTGGCAAGACACGTGGGTCAGAAGAAGGCGCGAGAGATCTGGTATCTCTGCGAACAATATACCGCGCAGGAAGCGCTGGAGATGGGTCTTGTGAACAAAATCGTGCCGCTGGAAGATCTTGAAGACACGACAGTGGAGTGGGCCCAGAAAATCATGCAGCACAGTCCGATCGCCCTCCGTATGATCAAGGTGGGACTGAATGCCGAGCTGGACGGACAGATCGGCATACAGGAGCTGGCTGGAAATGCCACGATGCTGTATTACATGACCGAAGAGGCGCAGGAGGGGAAAAATGCCTTTTTGGAGAAACGTAAACCAGATTGGGACAAATTCCCGAAATTACCCTGACCGTGTAATCAAGATGAGTAACTTAAAAATATGGATCGAGGCGTTCCGGTTGCGGACATTGCCACTTGCCATGTCGGCAACCATACTGGGAAGTTTCCTGGGCTATTCCTCGGGTAGTTTCAAATGGGGAGTGTTTATTTTTGGAATGCTCACCACCCTGTTCCTCCAGGTCCTCTCCAACCTGGCAAACGACTATGGGGATGCCCTCAAGGGTTCTGACAATGAGAAAAGGATCGGCCCCATGCGGGTGACATCAGCCGGTCTGGTTACGCACAGGCAAATGAGGTGGATGATTTACATTTTTGTATTCCTGAGCCTCGTATCCGGGATCCTGCTGATATGGTCCGGACTCGGAGATACTCTCTCCCTCATTCACCTTGTCTTCCTCCTGCTGGGAATCGCCGCCATTGCTGCAGCAATCAAATATACGGTCGGCAAGCGACCATATGGGTATGCCGGACTCGGGGATGTAATGGTCTTTATCTTTTTCGGTATCCTGGGTGTCGTCGGAACCTATTTTTTGCACACCCACACCATTGTATTTGATGCATTTATCCCTGCAGCTGCCATTGGTCTCTTCAGTGTTGGGGTGCTGAACCTGAACAACATGCGCGACAGGGAAAATGACAAGGAAAACGGGAAAAACACCCTTGTGGTGCGATTCGGTGCGCGCTGGGCAAAGCATTATCACCTGTTCCTGATTCTCACAGGAATCGGACTGGGTTTGCTCTATACATTGCTGAATTTTGAATCAGCGATCCAGTTGCTATTCCTGCTTTCGGTACCGATGCTGGCAATGGATGTGCGGACCGTTCTTGCAAACACACACCCGGTGGAACTGAATTCGGAATTAAAACGATTGTCCTTGTCCACCCTCCTCTTCTCCTTTTCCTTTGGCGTGGGACTGATCCTGTAATGCTGAACGAAATGATATGATCGAAGCAGGTTATCAAAAACATACACTTGATTTTCTCTTCCCGGCCGGCACATCCAGGGGTGTCTTGCATACCAAGGATTCCTGGTTTCTGATAATAAGGGACTGGGATGACAATGGAAGGAGCGGTATTGGCGAGTGTTCAATTATACCGGGCCTGAGTCCTGATCCGGTCGATGAAATACCCGGTAAGCTGGAACGGGTCTGTTCAGAACTGGAGCAGGGGGAGAGCATAGAGGAATTGGAGCTGGAAGGCTTCCCGGCCATCCGTTTTGCAGTTGAAACGGCACTGGCAGACCTGGAAAAAGGAGGCAGAAGAATCCTGCATGATTCTGATTTCACTTCAGGAAATCGAGGGATTCCCATTAACGGACTGATATGGATGGGGCAGAAAGAGGAGATGCTGCAACGTGTGTCTGATAAGATCGAAGATGGGTACAAGGTGCTCAAATTGAAGGTGGGAGCCATTGATCCTGACCAGGAGATGGACATTATCCGTTATATCCGGTCCGCATTCAGCATAAATGACCTGGAGATCAGGCTGGATGCCAATGGTGCATGGGAAGCGGAAGAGGCCCGGGAAATATTAAACATGCTTTCTGAATTTGACATCCATTCCATTGAACAGCCGATTAAAGCAGGTCAGTGGGAGCATATGGCAGAGCTTTGTGAAACGAGCCCTATCCCCATTGCGTTGGATGAAGAGCTGATCGGAATTGAGGATTCAGCTACGCAGCAGATGTTGCTCAAACAGACGCGGCCTGCCTATATTATACTCAAGCCCTCCTTGCTGGGCGGGACCAGTGCTTCCCGGAGTTGGATCGAAATGGCAGAAAAACTGGGCATCGGCTGGTGGGTCACCTCGGCCCTGGAATCGAATGTCGGTCTGAATGCGATCGCCCAATGGACGGCAACACTTGAAACTGAGATGCCACAGGGATTGGGTACCGGACAGCTCTTTTCAAACAACATCCCATCACCCCTGGCGATCAGGAATGGTGTGCTGTATTATGATACGGAAGGAAATTGGGATACAGGCATGATAATAAACCGAAATTGATGTTCAGTGAACCTTTCAGTATAGACGGCCAAAAATTTTCAAGAACTGACCTCCTGGATCATGCACAACAGGGGGCCGGCGCCCCTGCCCAGCCGAAATGGAAAAAGAAATTCTATAGTTTTGTTTTGGACCTGCTAAGTGATGACCGCCCGATCGCGCAACAGACCAGTGGGACGACTGGAAAACCCAAAGTTTTTAAGCTTGACCGGATTGCCATGATCCGTTCGGCCGGGATGACGATTTCCCACTTTGGGCTCCGGCCTGGTGACAGGGCACTGCTTTGTCTTCCAGTGGATTATATTGCAGGAAAGATGATGGTGGTGAGGGCATTCGCCGGTCAGTTGGATCTTTGTACAACAGAACCGGCCGGAAATCCCCTTCGCGACCTGGAGCAGCGGATTGATTTTGCTGCGATTGTTCCACTGCAGGTTTTTGAGGCCATGGAAACTCCGGAACTGGTGGATCGGTTCATTGGCACGCTTTTGATTGGTGGAGGTGAGATCAATAATGCACTTCGTACAAAGCTCACTGGGCTGAATGAAACAAAAGTATTCGAGACCTTTGCCATGACCGAGACCCTGACACATTTTGCTGCAAGGAGGATCAACGGTCCTGAAGCAGATGCGTTGTTCAGAACCATGGAAGGTGTAACAATTGGTCAGGATGAAAGAGGCTGTCTTACTGTGGATGTAGCGGGAATTACAGGCGGAACCATTGCCACGAATGACCTGGTGAAAATCAATGGCACTCATTCATTTGAGTGGTTGGGAAGGTACGACAACGTGATCAATACCGGGGGAATCAAGGTGATCCCGGAGGTGCTGGAAGACAAGATCAGGGAGCTTACTGCAATAAAAAACGACCTGGTCATTCTGGCAAAGGATGACGAAAAATTGGGACAGAAGGTAATCCTGGTCATCGAGGCGGCAGATGGGGAGATCGACATTGTGCAACTCAGGTCCACCTTAAAATCCGGACTTCAAAAACATGAGATTTACAAGGAGATCCATTTAATAAGTTCCTTTCCCCGAAACAGCGCCATGAAGATCGAAAGGCGTAAAATCAAAGAGCTGATATCATAAAAAAGAGAAGAGCGAAAACGATTTTTCCTCGCTCTCACTCTTCACTCTCACTCTGTCCTTGTGACCCCACCGGGGGTGCTCACCGCTATCGCGGATTCGCGAGCTCGCTCCTTCGTCGCTCGGTTGCTCACCGCTATCGCGGATTCGCGAGCTCGTCGTCGTCCCTCCTCCTCGGTTCGAACCCAGATCGCAAGAACCGGAATCTTGTATTCCCTGCCTGCCGGCAGGCGGGCCTGCCTGCCGGCA